>NZ_JADEXN010000271.1 GCF_015207075.1 Zarconia navalis LEGE 11467 | reverse complement strand
GCCTAAGTCACGGGCGGTGGCGATCGAATTTCCGGCATTATCGGTCGGTACTGCCGCCACCGGACTCGCCAGCAGGTTGCCATCGTACTCGAAAGAAAGAATGATAGGGCGAAAGATGCCAGGTGCGACCTCAACAGAACTTGACGTTAGAGGTACGCTTAAGCCATAGGTTCCTGCTGGTAAGACGCTAGAGATATTGGGAGATAATCCCGTATCACTGGTACTGGGTTCGCCGGGATCGAACCTACCGTTGCCATTGAAATCGGCAAATAACGAGAGGCTGACAGATGAATTTGTCGTGGTGGAAATTCCCGCACTCACCCAACTCGGACGAAACAGGGTGAATTGATGGAAACCTCCTGAAACACTGCTAAAGCGACGGTTGCCGCCGATCGCGCCGAAGCCGAAATCCACGTTAGCAGATCGGGTCAACAACGGGGCGGCGATCCGGCGTTCGTTGAGGCCGAACACTTGATAGTGGTCGAAGGCTTGGGAACTCGTCAGTCCCGCAGCGACCAGATCGGGATGAATGCCCAGATAAGTACCGACATCAAACTGAGTTGAGGTGATGCGTCCTTCGTTAATGCCGAACTGGTTGAAGTGAGTTAAGCCTTGGCGATTGTTCAATCCCGTAGCGATTAAATCGGGATGAGAGTTGAGATAAAAGCCGATATCGAAGGTATTAGAAGCGACTCGACCTTCATTAATGCCGAATTGTAAGAAATGCTCGAACAGTTGCTCGTTCTCGAAGCCGACGGCAATCAGATCTCCATGGGATGCGCGGTAAAAATCCGCATGAAATGTATTGGAAAATAGCCGACCTTCCGCCACGCCAAAACTAGCAAGATGGTCGAAGAATTGGCGATTGTCGGTGAAGCCGACAGCGGTTAGATCTGGGTTTGCCGCTCGGTACAAATCGAGATCGACGATCGGGGAAAAATCTCGTCCTTCTCGCAGTCCGAAGTCGAAAAAGTGCTGGGTAGCTTGCTCGGCGGTAAAATTTGCCAAGTCGGGATTCACTTGACGATAGTAGTCGATGTCCAGGAGATTGACAGTCATAATCGGTTTTTAGGTGGTGGAGTATTGAGACTGAAGCTGTAGAGCGGCCGCCGATCGATACTGCCTGGTATATCGCGACGGTCAGATTTTAGCTTCGTGTAAGAGCGCTGAATAGAAAAATCTCTAAAGACAAAGCTTGCATTAAAAGGTTGCCGATAGATTCAGCTCGTAATTGATGTTTGCATCCCCGATTTCATTAAAAACTCGGACAAAATAAACACCCGGATCGAGGGCGAGAGAGGTTTCGGCTCGAAGAGTGGCAAAATCGAGGGCAATGCTTCGGGAAGATTCTCCCATTTCTGGCGCGATGTTATTGGCGTTGGCATCAGTAAAAAAGTCAAATCGGGTCGTGTTGCTAAAGCGATTTTCGGCAACTTCGAGTAATAGGTCTACTGTCGAAGGGCGATCGAGAACGAAGCGATAGTAATCGGTACGATCCGCCACACCGATGCTGTCGCTAAATGTCTCCATTCCGGTCAGCACATCCAAGTTTCTGGCGGTATCCGAGCTACTGCCAGCTCCGTCCGGTGGTAGTCCTGGTGGGGGCGTTGGGGCGATATTGAGGTTGTAGGGCACGGATATGGGAGCGACCGATCCGACTAGGGCGAAATAGGTGCCCGGAGTTAGAGACAGACTCCATGCTTGTTGCTGGGGGATGTTGCCAATGTCGCGAAAATGCTGTTGCAAGATCTCGATGCTTTCGAGAACCCGATCGTCCCCGCCATTCAAATTCCGACCGATTGCGAGTACTGGGCTGCCCCCGACGGAATCGAGGACGATGCCGACATTGGTGGGGGTATCGATCTCGAATTGATAGTAGTCGATACCATCGGCTGTGCTAACCGTATCGCTAAACGATCGCCCCGCACTCAACACCCCCAAATCCAACGCACTCGATAAGGTGTTCCCCGCACCGTCCGGGGGCAGTCTCGAGGCTTGAGGCGATAGGGTGAGGTTGTAGTTCGTATCAACGCGATCGCGCCTCAAGCGCAGGAAGTAGGTTCCGGCATCGAGAGAAAAACCCAGTCCGCTTTCAGAATTAGCCGTTGCAAAAATTTCCGGTCCCACCTGGGGGCCGTCGATCTCGCCGTTATTGTTGAGATCCTCGGCAATTTCGACGATCGCATTATGACTGTTCCCATCGATTACCGCTTCGATATTCGTCGTTGCATCGAGGGTGAAGCGATAAACATCGGCGGTATCGAACAATCCGAGATCGTCATTGAAGGTTTGCACCGTGGTTAGCACCCCCAGGTCGCGGGCCGCAGATGCCGAGTTTCCGGCTCTATCGGCAGGCAACCCCGCCACGGGAGTCGCCAAAATACTCCCCTCGTACTCCCGAAACATTTCAAAACCGGGACGTTGGTTCGTTCTGACACTCAATCCATAAGTTCCGGCAGGCAACACACCCGAGATGTTTGCAGACAATCTCCCATCGGTATCGAGAATTTCGTCAAATTCTGGTCCATCGCCGCTGCGTCCGAGTAATGAGACTTGAGTATTCTCGAAGATCGATACTCCTTGCACTGTAAAGTCCAAATTTACGGCACTGGGACGAGCGAGGGTAAATTGATAGATATCTCTGAGATCGCCTGTGACTAAAGAATCGCTAAAGCGACGGTTGCCAAAGACGATCGTCCCTAAATCGAAACTCGTCTCGATCGTGTCTCCCGGATCGCCAGGAACGGGCAACACCGGGGCGGCAAATCGACGTTCGTTGAAGCCGAAGATTTGATAGTGGTCGAAGGCTTGGGCACTTGTCAGTCCCGCAGCGACTAAATCGGGATGAATGCCCAGATAAGTTCCCACATCGAACTGGGGCGAGGTGATGCGTCCTTCGTTGATCCCGAACCGGCTGAAGTGGTTTAAGCCCTGGCGATTGTCCAATCCGGCGGCGACTAAATCGGGGTTGGAGTTGAGATAAAAGTCGATATCGAAGGTATTGGAGGCGACCCGTCCTTCATTGATGCCAAATTGGAGAAAATGGTCGAAGAGTTGCTCGTTATCGAAGCCGATGGCAATCAGATCGGAGTGGGATGCGCGGTAAAAATCCGCATGAAATGTATTGGAAAATAGCCGACCTTCCCCTACGCCAAAGTTAGAAAGATGGTCGAAAAATTGACGGTTTTCGGTGAAACCGACGGCGGCGAGATCGGGGTTGGCTGCCCGATAGAGATCGAGATCGACAACTGGGGAAAAATCTCGTCCTTCGCGAAGACCGAAGTTGAAGAAGTGCTGGGTGGCTTGCTCGTCGGTGAAGTTAGCCAAATCGGGATTGACCCGGCGATAGTAGTCGAGATTTAGGAGATTGCTATTCATGGTTGGTTAGTTGTGGGTTCGGTAATGAATTCGTTGAAATAGAGTTGAGAGTTTGAGAAGTTGAAATTAAATATTTTAGATGCTTTCTCATGAAGAGAGAAAAAGCATAAATCGGAATGCAGAATAACTCGATATAGCGGTTATCAATCTGTTGAAGTACAGAGTTTCTGGTTTTCGGGAATGGGGAATGGGGAATAGGAAATAGAATTTGGGTGTACCTCACAAGACTGAGAATTGCTATATCGATCGATTAAAAATCATCGATATCGGATTAATTGGTTGATGAAATCTCCGAACCAAAGTATGAAATGGCTTTTTTTCGGTAAAAATTGCCAATTCGGGATTTCCAAGTCGGGATTCACCAGGATATCGATATCCTGGAAATTCACGTTTATCGTGGGTTTAAGAGTTGAAACGATCGATGGTGAAGGTTAGGATTGAGAGAGCGGATACTCGATACCGGTCAATGGCAGGCACTCTCATCGATAATTTGAGGTTTTTGCATCCTCTTCCTCTCCCTCAATCCTGACAATGAAAATTTAGATTCACCGCAGATTAATTTCGATTTATATATTTAACGACTTGATTTAAGCGCAATTTGTTTCATGAAAATCAAGAAAAATATTATCTTTTTTATTGAGAATAATAGATAGATTTATTCGTTGTTTTTAATGGATTTTATCATCCGGGAAAATGGCGAGAATCATTTCTCTATCTCCTTTTTCAGGGACAGACCTCTCTTTAAGTATTAAAAAATGCTAACTTTTGCATAATCAATAACGTCTGCGATTGCCCAAAAATCGCAGTTTTCAATTATTTTGGGTTAGAAAATTTTTCTTAAAAAATCTCGATCGCCTATTTCACTATCTCGGATTGCGATCGGCAATCACAGTTTTCCATTCCCCAACGATCGATTTGGGGACGTCTATCTCGATATGGCGATCGCCACTCAACTGAAAATCCAGGCGAACCTTGCCAAATTTCGGCAGTTGCGGGAGAATCTCTTTCATATCGTATTGAGCGACATTGGCAGCCGGTGGGGTGTCGGAAAATAAGTCTTTTGTTGCCCAGAACTCACCTCGATGGGTAGTAATTTCGAGGGGATGCGATCGATTGAATTCGATAATTCCCGGAAAACCCACCAAACGCAAAATTACGTTGTCGCGACCATCAATTTCGGCTTGTTTGAATAAGATAGCGTTCCAAGCATTTTCCTGATTATCTTTTAAATTATGTCGCGATTGAATTAGAAGTCGTCCGGGAGTATGTTCGGACATTCTGATTTCGGCGAATGCAGATGGGGGATTAATACTAAAATATAAAATAACGAAAAGAAGTGCTAAACCGATAATTTTTTGCCACCGAATCTTTTGTTTTTGGGGTTGAGTTTTTATCATCGTAGAATTCAGGTAAATTCCGGCTTCCAACCCGCGAATCGGATCGCAGATTGTCGCTTTATACTCCAGTAGAATTTTATCGCGATCGCTCAGTCGGTAACCGAACCCACCCCTAACCCCTCGGTGAGAGGGGAACTAGGGACGCTACGGGTCATTAGCACAATTCCCACTCCACATAGCTTTCACGGGTTGAAGGTGAGTCAGTTGTTTCTGCGGCGCTGCACCGGAATCAGTTTGTAGTATTTGTGTTACAATCAAAACCTCGCTTCATTTTTTAAGAAATTAACCGCGAAGCGACTCTAACTCTATTCCTACCAGCCGACTGGTAGCTTTGTCCTATGATTCCTCGAGAACGCATCCGCAACATTGGTATTTCCGCCCACATCGACGCCGGCAAAACCACCCTCAGCGAGCGGATTTTGTACTACACCGGAAAAATCCGCCAAATCGAGGAAGTGCGTGGCGGCGGCAAAGGGGCAACGATGGACTCGATGGAATTAGAGTTCGTCAAAGGGATTACGATCGCCTCGGCGGCCACCACCTGCCAGTGGAAGGATACCCAAATCAACCTCATCGATACCCCCGGACACGTAGACTTCACCATCGAAGTGGAACGGGCGCTGCGAGTGCTAGACGGGGCGGTAATGGTGCTGTGTGCCGTGGCTGGGGTGCAGTCCCAGTCGGTGACTGTAGACCGACAGATGAAGCGCTATCGCGTTCCTCGCGTGGCATTTATCAACAAGATGGATCGCCCCGGTGCCAACCCCTTTGGCGTAGTGCGATCGCTGCGGGAGAAACTCGGCTTAAACCCGGTTGCATTGCAATACCCGATCGGTTTGGCAAAAGGGTTTGTCGGCGTTATCGATCTGGTCGAAATGCGGGCGAACTACTTCGAGGGCGAAAACGGCGAAATTGTCGCCAGCAAACCCATCCCCGAACTGTTGTATGGTGCGGCGTGCGAAGCGCGGGAGAAAATGCTCGACGACCTGTCGATGGTTTCCGACGAACTGATGGCGGCAATGCTGGAGGGAAAAGCGATCGCCCCGGAATTTCTCTGGGAGGTCGTGTGTCGGGGAACCCTGAGTTTGGAACTGACCCCAGTGTTGATGGGTTCGGCTTTCGATAACAAAGGGGTGCAGAATCTCCTCGACGCGGTCGCCCGTTATTTGCCCTCACCCCTCGATCGAGAGGTGAAAGCCGAAACCGGGGAGATCGTAATTCCCGATCGCAATGCACCCTCGATCGCCCTGGCATTCAAACTCACCCAGGATGCATTCGGTGTCCTCACCTACCTGCGCCTCTATTCGGGAACCCTAAAATCGGGCGATCGCATTTGCAACACCCGCACCCAGGACGTATTCCGAGTCGGTCGCTTGGTGCGACTCCATGCCGATGCCCGCCAGGAGATTGCCGAGGCGGCCGCTGGAGATATCATCGCCACCATTGGGGCCAACTGCGCCTCCGGCGACACCCTGTGCGGCGAAGGAACCCAAGTCTCCCTCGAGGGGATGTTCGTTCCCGATCCGGTGATTACCTTGGCCGTTGCCCCAGCCACCCAAGAGGATGCCGCCGGTCTGTCCAAAGCCCTAAATCGGTTCGTCAAAGAAGACCCCACCCTGCGCGTCGGTACCGATGCCCAAACCGGGGCAACCCTGATTTCAGGCATGGGAGAACTGCACCTGGAGATTTATATCGAACGGATGCAGCGAGAGTATGGAGTGCGAGTGGATGTGGGCGCGCCGTCCGTGGCTTATCGGGAGGCGATTTCCCAAGCTGGCAGCTTCGACTACACCCTGAAAAAGCAGTCCGGCGGGCCGGGGCAATACGCTCGTGTCATCGGTCGGATCGAACCGACGGAAGAACCTTTCGTCTTTGAAAATCGCGTCGTTGGGGGGGCAATTCCCAGCCAGTTTATTCCCGCGTGCGAGAAGGGGTTCCGAGATGCGATCGCCACTGGCAAACTGGCGGGTTATCCCGTCGTCGGGGTGAAAGTCATTCTCGAAGGGGGCGCGTTCCACGCTGTCGATTCCAAGGAAACGGGATTCCGGTATGCGGCGATGCAGGGTTTCGCCCAGGC
The DNA here is from genome assembly GCF_015207075.1 of Zarconia navalis LEGE 11467. Classification (GTDB taxonomy): domain Bacteria; phylum Cyanobacteriota; class Cyanobacteriia; order Cyanobacteriales; family Geitlerinemataceae; genus Zarconia; species Zarconia navalis. The sequence continues at coordinate 275 of NZ_JADEXN010000271.1, read as the reverse complement.
TTTCGCCAATGCCAAACCCCTCATCCTCGAACCGATGATGCGGGTGGAAGTAGAAACCCCGCCCGAATTCGTCGGTCGGATTCAGGGGAACCTGATGTCCCGTCGCGGCACGATGCTGGGGTCGCAAATCGAGGAGAATTCTGCCCGACTCGAAGCGGAAGTGCCCCTAGCCGAGATGTTCGGCTACTCTACCCGGTTGCGATCGCTTTCTCGGGGAATGGCGAGTTTCTCGATGGAGTTGTCGGGATATCGAGCTGCACCGATTGGTGGTAACG
>NZ_JADEXN010000270.1 GCF_015207075.1 Zarconia navalis LEGE 11467 | reverse complement strand
AAGTGGAGGAGGTTCGCATCGACGATACCGAAGCCACCTTCAGTCGCCAGGGCAGCGAACTGAAGGTGGCTTCGGCAACTCCCCTTGCCGATGGCACGAATTTTACCGCTACCGTCCGCTACAGTGGCGTTCCCACCCCCGTGAGCGATCCGGCGATTCCCATTCCCCTGGGTTGGCAGAAGGGAAGGGACGGAATATTCGTCGTCAGCCAGCCGTCGGGTTCCATGTCCTGGTATCCCGTCAACAACCACCCCACGGATAAAGCCACCTATACGTTTCGGATTACCGTCCCTAAACCTTTGGTGGTGGCGGCGAACGGGGTCTTAGAAGAAGCGATGGATAATGGAAGCACCACCACCTATGTTTGGCAGATGCGCTACCCGATGGCGAGTTACCTGGCAACGGTGAATATTAGCAAATTTCTGCGCCAGGATGAAGAAAGTTCCATTGGCGTGCCGATTCGCAACTATTTCCCCGAGGGCACTTCCCCCGAGACGATGGCAGCGTTTCGCCCCACCTCCGACATGATGGCATTTTTTAGCCAGATGCTCGGTTCCTATCCCTACGATGTTTACGGTGTCGTTGTTGTCGGACCAGAATTGGGAGGAAATGCCCTCGAAACTCAGAGTCTCTCTGCGTTTGGTTCCTATGCCACCCGCGAAACCTTGGTTGCGCACGAGTTGGTACATCAATGGCTGGGAAATCACGTCACGGTGAAATTCTGGGAGGATATTTGGCTCAATGAAGGCTTTGCCACCTATTTGCCCCTTCTGTGGATAGAGCATCGATACGGAAAAGAGGCGATCGAGAATGCCATGAGCCAAATGTATCGCGAGTTGGCAACCTTGCGGATGGGCCCGCCAGCGAAGATTGCAGTCAACCAAATGTTTAGTCCCTCGGTATACCACCGAGGTGCTTGGACGCTTCACGCACTGCGGTTGCAGGTGGGAGACGAAACATTTTTCGAGATTCTCAAAACCTATTCCCAGCGCTTTGCTGGAGGGTACGTGACGACGGAGGATTTTCTGGCGGTGGTGAATGAGGTGAGCGATCGGGATTTGACGGCGTTTCTTTCTCAATGGTTGTACGAGGAGACACTGCCATCTGAAGATGGGGAGTAGGGAAGGCTGGGGGGGACGACACGCCTCCCCCGGTCGCGCTCGCCGGTCGTTGTGCCCCTGCTTACAAGAGTGGAATCGCGATGGCTCATAGGTTTAAGAGAAGTCGAAGAAGTACACTTGACAGCTCGTAAAATCGCTTAACTTGTCACCAAGGCCCCGTGCCAACCCTAGCTGTGCGCGTCTCCTTTCAATTGTCTGGGGTCTACCATTATGAAAACCGCTGTAATTGAAATCATCATCAGTCACACAACATGCCTGCCAAAAAACGAAAATCTCCGACTTCAAAAACCGATCGCAAAGTCTACTCCGAATTTGGCACACCCAATAATTCCGAGGCGATCGCCCGTCCGGAGATCGATCTTCCCCCCCAGCAGCAACAACTTAGAATTCAAGCCTCTCGCAAAGAACGCGGCGGCAAAACAGTAACGGTCATTCGCGGTTTTCAATTGAAAACCGACACCTTGAAAAAGCTCCTCAAACAGTTAAAAAATCAATGTGGTACGGGAGGAAGCATCAAAGATGAAACGCTCGAGATTCAGGGCGATCGCACTCAACAAATACTCGAAATTCTTACCAAACTCGGCTACAAAGCTAAAGTTAGCGGCGGTTAAAGAATCGTAAAACTTAGCTCGAGTTGAGAATTTCTTGTTACTTTACATCGGTTATCTTATCAAGCCATCTTGTGAAGAATTTAACATTCCAGAATTAGAAGAGCTATGAATGTGATAAAACTCCCGCGCGCGATCGAACTGTTGCGTATTATTAATCGCAATGCAGACTAAAAGCAAACTAATTAATCCCAAACTCCAGAGTCGCGCTCGCGTCAAGGTACTTAAGGCGACCAAGATAATGAATAACGGCAGAAAATGCAAAGAATACAGGAAAGTTTCGCGACCTGTATAAACTAAATGGAGAACAAACTGACCCGATAGCAGCAACCCTAAAAAGATCCGAAATTTGAGATGGGTTTTGAGGCTAAACAGCGCCCATAATCCCAAACCAAATAACGCCACCCACAAACCGACAGCAACCGCACCCCAAAGACTGCCAGAGCCGGGCAATGAAAATTGGGTAACCATCATCAGTCCACCACCCGCATCACTAGCACCGTTGGGATGGGGGCGGATTTGGATGTCTGGCATCACTATGGTATGGGCGATTAACGATTGAATAATATTGAAGATGCTGCCGGATTCGTCTGAGAAAAGATAGGCTGCTTCTCGAGGTCTGATAACGAACGGTGGAAAGACAGCTTTGGGGAAAATCAGCTTTTGCACCCCAGCCAGAACAGTAACAATGGCAAGGGTTAAACCAAAAATAAGCTGATTGTTTTTATTTTTAATTTTGGGTAGATTTCCCAGAATGGCAGCAAAAATTCCGGCCATCCAATTGGTAATGGTAACGCTGAGGGTCAGGATATTGGTGACGATATAAGACCACAAAGGTCGCTTTCGAGATTGGGCTAGAACGGTTAAGATTGCCGCGAGAATCAGACTCAAAGAGCCGAAGGGATAAGATTCGGGGACGACAAACCAAAACATCGCAGCCGCGCTCGTACTGCCGAGCAAGGTCAACAACATCGCATCCAATCGACGACATCCAAGAAGTCGGATGAGAACGTATAGCGCACCGATCCATAATGAGGCGATCGCTGCCTGATATAATCGGGTCGCGACAATCAGTTGAAGACCTAAGACTTTTAAGCCATAAACCGGCAAACATAGAATTAATGAAAATAACGGATGCTTGTACGTCCGAACGTGTAGGTGGCTGGAACGATTTTCTAACCATTGAAAGTAAGCGGCTGCATCTGAATCGAACCAAGTATCGCCGAAATTTTTGAGTTCGAGTACGTTATCTCCAAGAGCGCGGGCGCCGAGGTAAGTCGCAATACCCGCCCCGAGACAAAGAATGAAGAGAATCACGATATCGGGGAAATATTGATGGACGTGACTCTGAGACGATGAAGGGTTTTTCATGTTGAATTTACAGGTGTATTGTGGTTCTGTATGAGATGACCCTTAAGCATAAATTTAACGCTGGACGTCAATACTAAATTCAAGATAATCTAGAGTCTCTTTTGAAATATTTCTAGAGTGACTCTATTCGGGCTTATAAACTAATAAACTTTGCCAAAAGCAATTGCGCAAATACCCGTTATCATCAATCCAACGCCTATCCAACTGACACTATTGAGCTTTTCTTCGAGCAAAAAAGTGCCTGCGATTGTTGTGGCAATAACTGTCAAGCCAATAACGACGGGATAGGCAATAGATAAATTAAATTTGCTCAGGACGAGAATATAAATGACAGTACTCAGCCCATAGGTCAAAATTCCGCCGACTAAATACCAATTCAAGAAATTTTGAGACGAACCCCATTTCAGAAAGACTTGAGCGCAGGTATTGAGTCCGACAGTGAGAAGGACGAGCAAGGCAAAGAAGAGTTGGGCGAACATAATTAATTTTCTATCTTCGGTGGAGTCATCGGATCTGAAAAATCTGCGTCGTACAGAGTCGGCTCTACCAACCAAAGTTCGCGATCTCGAGGATAGGGTATTTGTATCCAATGCCCGAGCCATTTTTCCCACCAGCGTGGGGGATGGGGAAGTGTGGTGACTTGAATGCTGTGACATCCACACAGCCAAGCGCCGAGAATATCGGTATGGAACGAGTCCCCGATCGCGATCGCCCGATCGGGCTGAATTTTCATGCATTCGATCGCTTTGCGGAGGCTGAAAGGAAAGGGTTTGCGAGCGGGAGAAAGTGCCTGCATCTCTAGACGGGACGACCAATATTTGACTCGATATCGGCGCTTGCCATTGGAAAGGAGAAAAAATTTGAACCCCAGGTGTTTGGCTCGCGCGATCCAATCTTCGGCATGGGGAGATAAATATCGATCGTCTTCCGAAACGATCGTGTTATCTAAGTCGAGGATAATTCCTTGAATGTCGAGAGCTTGCAGACGAGCCAAGTCAATGGATGCTAAAGCATGCGTTCGATCTCGTAACTTTTTTCGTTTCATACTCACCTCTGGTGCAACATTTTCCAAGGTTTTGAATTGACGATGCTAGTGACTCGAGCAACTCGAAATTTAGTCGTCCGAGTCACTGACATCGTGTTTCTCTAGAGTAGATACGAGGTAGCCGCGATCGAGTTAACGTCAGTTTTGGAGCTGCTAGAACCCTGATGTGATGGAGATCGAGGAATGGGAAAAGACAATCAATCTCCATGACGAGACACCAAAACTCAGTCTCGTGACGTTAATGAAGAATTCCCTGATGTTCGAGCAGTAAAATCGTGAAGACGCTTGCAACCCAACCGATGACGGCGAACAAGATCGGTTTGTCTGTTAGCAAGACTTCCTCTGGGCGTTCGGTGCGTTTCCCCCGCTGCCAGTTCCGTTGTTGATGCCGATCGCCTTTTCGCGGATTGCTCAACAGTTGGTAGCGAAACAAACCGTACAGGACAAAGGGCAGAGTGGCAAACATCCAGGGGGTCAATGCTCCTTTCAATTGCGGTCCGGAACTCCAAAGCGAGTAGGACATGACGACGCTAGTAGTGACGACACTTTCCATGCGCGTCAACAGTTCGATGGAGTACTGTTGGAGAACCGCTCGGGTTTTGCTGCCGGTTGCGATCGCCAGTCGCAACTCGGCTTTGCGCTTTTCAATTCCTAAAAAGAGCGCCAGCATTGCCGTGCATAGCAAAAACCAATGGGATGGGGTAATGTGATTGATGGCAGCTCCCGCACAGGCTCGCAACACAAATCCCATTGCGATCGCAATGATATCGAGAATGGGTGTGTGCTTGAGTTTCAGGTTGTAGCTCACTTGGAGCAGTGCGTAGCTGAGGACGATCGTTCCCAATAACGCTGATGTGCGCCAACTGATGAGAAGCGTCCCACCCAACAAGCCGATGGCCATGCACGAAGCCACGGGAATACTCACCAATCCGGCTGCGATCGGTCGCTTGCACTTGACGGGATGTCGTCGATCGGAATCGACATCGGCAATGTCATTGAGCAGGTAAAAGCTACTCGAGACACAACAAAATAAGACAAAGGCGAGTAAGCTTCGCACGATAGTCAGCTCGCCAATCTCGAAGGCAAACAGCGGAGCGGCAAAAACAATCAAGTTTTTGGTCCACTGATGGGGTCGGAGTGCTGCGATATGGGGGTAGTAAGCGATCGTTTTCAGCATGGTGTTGATTCCATAAAAGGTTGATGGATACACCCAGAATGGCGGCACGATCGCGTTCTTGATTCTTGACATTTAGGTGACAAGAATCTTTGAATTGACGAACGCTCTGAGCCATTTCCAACTTGCGTCTCGTGCAACTTTTTACGACGCCTTGAATTGACGACGTACAAGCCACTCGAACGTTTGACTCGTTAGTTTGCTAGCATCAAAAGCCAAGTTTTTCAGACTTGAAGTTGCACTGAAGCGTTACTTGTAACCGTAAGGATTCAGGAACTTCAAACAGCACACCCCTAAAACCAGCACACCCCAAAAACAAACGACACATCCCTAAAACTGATGGAGGCTCGAACTTTTATAAGTTCCTCACCTTTTTCTTTTTCTGCGATCGCCCAATGGCTAGCCAGAGTTTTTCGCCGGCCAATCGGGAATCGAAGTCTGCCGAGAACGGGCGATGGCCAAACTGTTATCGGGGACATCTTTGGAGATGGTCGATCCAGCCGCCACCGTCACGTTTTCCCCCACCGTCACCGGCGCGACGAACACGCTATTTGCACCCGTTTTCGACCCGCTGCCGATGTGTGTCGGATGCTTGTTAACGCCGTCGTAGTTGGCGGTAATCGTTCCCGCACCAACATTGACCCGATCGCCCAAAGTCGCATCCCCCAGGTAGGATAAATGGTCGACATTAGTGCGATCGCCGATTTGGGATTTCTTGATTTCTACAAAATTACCCACGCGGCAATTTTGGCCGATCTCGGCCGCACCCCGCAGATGCGCGAACGGCCCGATGCGGCTACCGGCTTGGACGACACTATCGGAAATTACCGAGTACAGCACCGTCACGTTCTGAGCGATCTGACTGTTTTCGATCGAGCATCCCGGCCCGATGCGACAGCCCGATGCGATCGTGGTTTTACCGCGCAGGTGAGTTTGGGGTTCGACGATCGTATCGGGTTCCATGCGGACCGTATCGTCGATCGTGACGCTATCAGGGTCGATGAGAGTCACCCCAGCACTCATCATCTCGTCTTTGACCCGCGCTTGCAAAATTTGATAGGCTTGAGCCAATTGCTGGCGGCTGTTCACCCCAAAAATTTCCTCGGGGTCTGGCGCATCCACCACCGTCACCGGATCGAGATAATTCACCGCATCGGTTAAATAATATTCCTCTTGGTCGTTATTGGCTTGGAGTTGTGGCAAAATTTGAGAGAGTTTGGGCCAGTTAAAGCAGTAGATTCCGGCATTGATGCGGCGATTTTGCTTTTGTGCGTCGGTGCAGTCGCGATCTTCGACGATTTCCCCAAAGACGTTTTGAGCGCTACAGAAAACCCGTCCGTATCCTTGGGGGTTCGGTATCTGCGCCGTGAGGATAGTGGCGGCATTTTGGCGATCGCGATGGGTTGCGGTGAGCGTTTCGAGGGTTTCCGAACGCAGCAGTGGAACATCACCATTGAGAACGAGCAAATCTCCCGTATATCCTTCAAGATGTGGTAGTAGCTGTTGAACGGCGTGTCCGGTTCCCAACTGCTTTGTTTGTTCGACAAATTCAACGTTGGGGTACGATTGCAGTTGCGATCGCACTTGCGCGCTTCCGTAACCGACAATGACAAAACATCGGGTGGGAGAAATGACAGACAAACTCTCTAATACCCGCTCGACCAGAGACTTGCTCCCCAAAGAATGTAACACTTTGGGTAAGTGAGATTTCATCCGCGTACCGCGTCCCGCTGCCAGAATTGCTACCGCTACCATGATTTCGATCTGTTTGGGTAATACTTTTCCAATCCTACGAGTGTATCGCGGTTTCTCACCGATTACTGTTGGATTTGCGCTAGTACCAGTTC
>NZ_JADEXN010000269.1 GCF_015207075.1 Zarconia navalis LEGE 11467 | reverse complement strand
TGTCCCCGGCATCCTCACCCCCGACCCCCGGCTGGTTCCCCAAGCCCAGCTCATGTCGGACATCACCTGCGACGAGATGCTCGAACTCGCCAGTTTGGGGGCTAAAGTCCTCCATCCCCGCGCCGTAGAGATTGCCAAAAATTACGGCGTTCCCTTGGTGGTGCGATCGAGCTGGACTGAAGACCCCGGCACGCGAGTCACCTCCCCAATTCCCATCCCCCGACCGTTAGAAAGATTGGAACTAGTACGTCCGGTCGATCGCGTCGAACTCGATACCGATCAAGCAAAAGTGGCGCTGCTGCGCGTTCCCGACTGTCCCGGAGTCGCCGCCAAACTCTTTGGGGAAATCGGAGATCGCGACTTAGACGTGGATTTGATTATCCAGTCCATTCACGACGGCAATACCAACGATATCGCCTTCAGCGTCAGCCGCAGTTCCGCCGCACGGGCGGAATCTGTTGCCGAAGCGATCGCTCCTACCCTCGGTCGAGTTGAGGAAGTCGAGCAAACCGCCGAAGTCCTCGTCGAGCGGCAAATTGCCAAAATCAGTGTCGTCGGTGCGGGAATGATCGGTCGTCCGGGGGTCGCCGCTCAAATGTTTGCCGCCCTGGGAAAAGCCGGAGTCAATATCGACATGATTTCCACCTCCGAAGTCAAACTCAGTTGTGCCATTAATGCTGCCGATGGCGATCGTGCCGTAGCTGCCCTGTGCGAGATCTTTGAAGTCAATAGTTCCCCCATACCCGCACCGGAGGAAAAGCCACCGGAATTGGCTTTCTCATGTCCTGCCGTTCGGGGAGTCGCCCTCGACCCCAACCAAGCTCGTCTGGCGATTCGTCAAGTACCCGATCGATCGGGAATGGCAGCGCAGTTCTTCCAAACACTGGCCGAAAACAACATCAGCGTCGATATGATTATCCAATCCCAACGCTGCCGGATCGTCAACGAACAGCCCACCCGCGATATCGCCTTTACCGTCGCCCGCGCCGATGCTCGAACCGCTCGGGACATTTTAACCCCCCTGGTGAAAGAAGTGGAAAGTCAGGAGATCGTTGTCGATACGGCGATCGCTAAAGTGAGCGTTGTCGGTGCCCGAATGTTAGGTCAGCCGGGAATTGCCGCCAAAATGTTCGCATCCCTGGCCGATCGTCAAATCAACATTCAAATGATTACCACCTCGGAGATTAAAATTAGCTGCGTGGTGAGCGAAGCCGATGGTATCAAAGCCCTGCAAGCGGTTCACGAAGCCTTTGAGTTATCCGGATCTCAGGAAGTGCGAGTTCCGGCTTAGGAGAAGAGGGAGAAATGGGGGAAACGGGAGAATTTGAATGAGTTTAGCGCTCTCAATCTTTCAATTCTCCCCAAGCTTCCGAAGCTCCCCAAGCCCCCTATCCACTCTCATGCCAATTTCTAACAGTTCGATCGATCGCCCGTCCTGGGGTTAAATTTGCGCGAATTATACTCAACATCTGTTGGTGCGGGATTAGCGACGTTCCTCGGTCGCTGCGGCAATTTCTGGTGGGGATTTGAACTCCTTGACCATCCACGGGGACAATACTGCCTCATCTTACTCGCGGCGATCGCCATCAATCGTATCCTCTTCCCTCGCACTCGATGGATGTGGGTATTTCTCATGCCATTAGCGCTCAATTTAGTCTTAATGTTGCCCCTGTTTTTCCCCAGTGCGATCGCGTCTCCCGAGACCACGGAAACCCTACGGGTGCTGCATTTCAACCTCGATCGCCACAACACCAACTTTACCGGTGTCGCTGGCTATATCGAACAGACACCAGCCGATATCGTTTTCTTGCAAGAAGTCACCCCCACCTGGCTGAGTGAAATTGAATCCCAGGTTTCGCGATATGAAGTGCGCTTCTCCCGTCCCCAAAACGATAGCCAAGGGGTCGCATTGCTCGTTCCCGTCGAACCCACCCCCAACCCCTCGACCGGCCCGAAGTTAGACCCAACCCGTTTACCAATGAAATCGAACACCTGATAAAATTCTCGATCCTTAATGTGAATTGCGATCGGGCGTTAGGTTTAAAAGTTACAAATCGATCGTTCCTCAAAGGGACAGTTCCGTTCTGTAAGCTTTGGATTTTCAGTCAGATAAAGAGCTTGCAAATTGGTCAGATTTGACAGGGGGGAGATATCCTCAATCTGATTTTCGGTCAGATAAAGAGTTTCTAAATTGGTCAGAGTTGACAGAGGTGATATATCCTTTAGTTTATTACCTCTCAGCCTCAACCGATTTAAGTTAGTTAGGTTTGATAGAAAAGATAAATCTCTTGTGTTAGTATTTTCTAGATTGAGATCGGTAAAATTAGTGAAAAATGAAAGTGAAAATGTATCTAACTTTGGATTATCTGCAAGACTGAGATCCGTCAAATTATTCAAAGAAGATAGAGATGATATATCCTTTATTTTATTATTTGACAGAGCAAGAAACTCTAAATTAGTAAGAGATGAAAGGGAAGATACATCCTTAATTTTATTGTAAAACAGAGCCAGACTTGTCAAATTGGTAAGCGTTGATAAGGGAGATACATCGACAATTTGATTATCTCCAAGTCTAAGCCAACTTAAATTGGTCAGAGTTGATAGGGGTGAGATATCTATAATTTGATTGGAATATAGGTCAAGCTGAGTCAAATTGGTGAGCGTTGACAGAGGAGATATATCTGTTAGCTGAGTGATTGCCAGGTTAAGCCTCGTCAAATTGGTCAATTCTTCCTCAGCCATTTGGCAATCCGAGGTATTGGCTTTCTCAAGCATAACCTCCACGGTATGTCGAGCATCTTCACTCAAATTGGCTTGATTCTCGCACCAGTCGGCAAAACTCTCAAAATCCCGATCGACATCCGCCACGGGTCGATTTGTCGAGACTGCCGAACAGGAAATGAGACCGAAAGCCAAGGCGATATTCAGACTTATGAATTTACTGTACTTTTTCATTGTTTTATTGAGTTCTATTGAGTGAAAGTTGACATTTCCCGAAGCCCGTTGAATTCGCGATCGAGAACGAGATATTGGGAAAAAATATTTGATGGGAATTTTGCTAGAGTCTCAGATCTAAAAGTTACAACTCGATCGTGGTTCAACGGGACAAGTGCGCTCTATCAGAGGATTATCTGTCATGTTAAGCTCGGTCAAATTAGTGAGCGTTGATAGGGAGGATATATCTGTTATTTGATTGATATACAGAGAAATATCAGTCAAATTCGTGAGTGTGGATAGCGGGGATACATCTATTATTTGATTACTTCCTAGATTCAGACTCGTCAAATTCCTCAAATTAGATAGAGGGGAAATATCTTCGATTTGATTACTTCTGAGATCGAGACTCGTCAAATTATTCAAATTAGATAGAGGAGAGATATTCTCTATTTGATTACTTCCCATATTAAGACTCGTTAAAGTCTCTAAGGAATATAGAGAAGAAATATCCTCAATTTTATTGCTTTCTAGATTGAGACTCGTTAAATGGGTGAGGGTTGATAGAGAAGAGATATCCTCAACTTGATTTCCTCCCAGAATAAGCCAGTCTAGATCGTTCAAAGAAGATAGAGAGAATACATCACTAATTTGGTTTCCTCCTAGATTCAGACTCGTCAAATGGGTGAGGGTTGATAGGGGAGATAGATCGCTAATTTGATTGACATGCACAAAAAGCTCGGTCAAATGGGTGAGCGCTGACAGAGGAGATATATCACTAATTTGATTTAATGCCAGATTAAGTCCATTCAAATTGGTGAGGGTTGACAGAGGCGATACATCACTAATTTGATTTAATGCCAGGTTAAGCCAATTCAAATTGGTGAGAGTTGACAGAGGCGATACATCCTCGATTTGATTGCTCATCAGGTTAAGCCAATTCAAATTAGTGAGAGTCGATAGAGGGGATATATCCAAGGAGAATACATCCTCAATTTGATTGCTTGCCAGGTTAAGCCAATTCAAATTAGTGAGGGTTGATAGAGGAGATACATCCTCAATTTGATTGCCTGCCAGATTAAGTCCATTCAAATGGGTGAGGGTTGACAGAGGCGATACATCCTCGATTTGATTGCCTGCCAGGTTAAGTTCTGTCAGATTACTTAATTCTTCCTCAGCCATCTGGCAATTGGAGGAGTCGGCTTTCTCTAGCAAGACCTCCACGGTATGTCGAGCATCTGAGGTCAAACTGGCTCGATTTTCGCACCAGTCGGCAAAGCGATCGAATTCCTGGACTCGAGCAACAACTCGTTGATGTGTCAAGACCGTCGAAAATGAAATGAGACCGAGGACAAAGACGATATTCGGACCGATCGATCTACTGTGCTGTTTCATTGTTTTCGTGGGTTATATGGGGCGACAAGTGACGACACTAGCATTATTTTGGTAATGTGCTCGATCGAACACATTACCAGCCGTGCAAAATCATTGGGACGATCGGCAACTTCGAGACCACTCCCCAAACCCGTTGAATTAGCCATAGAGAATGGGGAGTCGAGGGAAGCATTTGATGGGGATTGCGATCGCCGAGTTTAGTCTAAACTCCAGTTCTCAAGCGTTAAGCGCAACTTCCTGAAAACTTCTCCGGTTCTCTCCCCTAGGTATCTCGACTCGCCTCACTGGGAACGATCGGTCTTTAACCGAACTCGATCTCACGCCCAACCCCGCAGGCGGTAAATGAAAATTCCAAGATATTCTTTGAATGCCAGAGTTGAGAGGGATAGCCGGTAGGCATCGGGCATGATGTTGAGCAGAATTTCTTGCCAACTCTCCCCTTTTGCTAGCATAGCTCCATCGCCGATGAGAAAGTCTGTAGGAGCCGGAATCACTTCAATACCCAGCCGTCGGAAAACCTTTACAGAGCGGGGCATATGCAGGGCAGAGGTCACTAGCAAAACGCGATCGAGTTTTTTGTCTTCGAGAATGCGCTGGACGTTGAGGGCATTTTCACGAGTATTGAAGGAAGACGGATCTTGCAAGATAGCCGATCTGGGAACTCCCATCACTTGCATCATTTCGGCCATGTCTTCCGCTTCCGAACCGCCAGCGCCATTCCAGCTTACTCGTCCTCCGGCAAGAACCACGATCGGAGCCTTCTGCTCCCGATACAACTTGGCTCCATAGAAGACTCGATCGCCCGCTTCGTTGACTTCAACCCAAGGACGGGGGGGTTCGGGGGGACGAGTCGCTCCACCCAAGACGACAATTGCTGAAGCTTTGGGTAACTCGGTCGGTCGGTTCTGCTGTTCGAGCGATCGCACCAACCCAGCAGAGACCCAACCGTTACTGGCAATAATCAACACGGCCAGTGCTAGGGAAACTGCCCCAGCCGCCAGACGAGGTCGCTTCCACAGCAAGATTAACGCCACGATCGCCAGCAAACAACTCAACCCGAGAGGATAAACAAACAGGGGGAGCAATTTGGAAAGAAAGAAAAACATGAAAAATCGTTAGAGCCGCGTGTTTTCGACTCCAGCTACACGATTGCCAGTGGGTTTTCCAGAGGGGGCTTCGGGAAGAGAATTAAAAATTAAAAATTCATACTCCCATCACCGCGTCTCCCCATCTCCCTTCTAAATTCCGCGCCTCCGAATTCCGCGCTTCCATCAACGACCCCCACCCGTCTCGAAAAACCAGCTCAAGAGCGATCGATTTCGACGATTGCGGTAGCGATTTCTCGAGGATAGATACCGTTGCTGTCTGAGCTTGCGCATACTTGCTCTGGAAGAGTATATCGTTCCACCCAACTCGTCATCGAGTAGGTGAGCTTCTTCTTCAAGTTGGTCATCAGTATGCCACCAGGTGGCAATCCAACCGCTGGCCGTACCGCCAACAACTCCCATGACCACACTCAACGGTATGGGATAGCCCAGGAGCGCGAAGCCTAAAAAGAAGAAGGCTGCAAATTGGAGTCCGGTCATGAACTGTTTGGACTCGCTCGATTTAGAAGCATTGGAGGCGCTGTTTCCTCCGTCTCCGTCCTTATTTTCCGGATTCTGGTCGGTCTGGGTTTTATCTTCAGCCTGCGTCATGACAACCCTCTAGATGTGTCGTGTCGATCGCACTGCAACAATCGATGTCATTCATTCTCACGGGTGGGTGACTCCGAATTCGGACGGGGTCGGCACGAGGGCACTACCCCAACCGATCCAAACCAATGACACGAACCAATGCGGTGACGATCGATTCTAATTGTGGCGCTAATTCAGCGGTTGTGTCTATAGTTGTCACATAATTTTGCTCGGATGGCGAAAAGGGTTCGGCGGTGGCTTGTTGGTGGGCCAGGAGGTCGGCGGTGGCATCGGTAATATCGCCGGTACGACGGTTTACGCGATCGCGCAGGACGTTTGGGGGAGCGGTGCAGGATAGAATTTTCAGGGGCAGTTGATGCGATCGCGCCATGGCAATTGCAGCGTCGCGCCATCGGGTTCGATCGAATTTGGCATCGAGAATGACGCTCCAACCCTGGGTTGCTAGCATTTCCCCCAAGTCGAGCAAACGTTGGTAGGTGCGATCGCTCATCGCTTCGGTGTAGATTTTGTCTCCCCCTTTCTGATGGAGATCGAGACCTGCGAGGTGCTTGCGAACGGCATCGGATCGAATATGAATCGCGCCGAGGCGACGGGCCAACTGACGGGCGATCGTACTTTTTCCCGAACCGGACAAGCCGGACATTAAAATTAATATTCCTTGCCTCGGTTGAGTATAGTCCCACGCCAATCGATAGTATCGGGCGGCGGTTTCTTCCGCTTTTGCTTTTTCAACGCTCGAAATACTGCGATCGTCGAGTAAGAAAGAATTGACTTTTGCACGAACGTATGCTTGCCTGAGTCGATAAAGGGGAAGTAACTGCACCCCTTCCCAATCTCCAGTTTCTTCGAGGTAGGTATTGAGCAAAGCATTGGCTAAATCCCGACGCTGCCGCATTTCCAAATCCATCACCGTAAAGCCGACATCGTACATGACATCGACAAAACGGAATGGTTCGTTAAATTCAATGCAGTCAAAGAGAATAATCTTATCCTGCCAGCGGGCGATATTATTCAGGTGCAAATCGCCGTGACATTCGCGAACTTTACGAGTTTTTATACGTCGATCGAAGGCATCTTTATATTCTATGAAAAAGCGATCGGTATATTGTTTGGTTTCTTCAAATTGCTGTTGAGTTTGGAC
>NZ_JADEXN010000268.1 GCF_015207075.1 Zarconia navalis LEGE 11467 | reverse complement strand
GGTTTTCAATTTCCCTTTCGACCGTTTAAGGGTCTGAAAGGATTGGGCGTTCGGGAAATTTTCCCAATCGGAGATCGTCGGCTCGACTTTTGGCGATTTGAGGGTTGGGGGAGAAACGGATGTGGCGCTAGCGCTGCCGACCAGACCGAATACAAACCCCGCGAGGGACAGGATACCAAGGGCATCTCGGATCGAAGTCTCGGGCTTAAACGGAGGACATCCAAAAAACTTTTGCGGGTTAGGAGGGGAAAAGGAGATCGCCTCCATCCACAAACGATCCCGCAACTTAAGTGCAGAAAGTCGCGGGTTCAACTGGGTCGAGTTCGTTCGAGTCACGCCCCTCAGTTTTGCACAATTTCGAGCAAATAGATTCGGCATAGCTACAGTTCTTGGCAATTTGTATCGGTAACAGATCTTAATTTGTTTAATCGTTTCTATATAGAGCCGGAAAATCGTTTTTTGGACTCCGACCGCACCCAGATGTCCTTTACTATCTACGAAGAAGTGGTTCCGGACAAGGGGTGTCTCCCCGGAAACTGGTTGTGAATCCTTACAGACCAAGGTTTTTTGGAAATCTTGACAGTCTCAATTCTTCTACTCGAACCAGAGAAGCGAGCGATGTTGTCTGGGGAAAAAGATGGTCTCTAGAGGGGATGCACGATCTCACTTGAAAGTGTCGCACTTTCTGGCTTGACTCTCCGAGTGCATCTCGATCGCCCAAGACTTTATCGGGTACTCATCTCCTTGGCGAAACGGGCGAACTTCGAGTTTCGTACGGCGCCTAAATGGCTCTATTGAAATTAGAGCGATAGAACGAGTCTAAGAATCTCTTACAGGGAAAAGAAGGGGATTCGTTGCGGAAAACTGGCAATGGCAGGATAAAAAAGCTCGATCGTACTTTAACCTTCTGATTTTTACCGGGATCAGTATAACAGAAAGCGATCGAACGCGACCGATGCGATCTATTTCCTTCAAAAGCACTGCCGTCAAAAGCGATACTGTCGATCGAGGATTGTCCCAGCTGCCGCGCTCTCTATTGCCGGGGAGAACAAAAGACCCTGACCCCATTTGCCGCCGATCGCTCGTATCTGGCGAGCCTGTGGCTGAGTTTCGATCCCTTCAGCGACGATACCCATGCCTAAATGATGGGCGAGGGTGATAATGGCCCCGACGATCTCTTTATTCTTGCGACCGCTCTCCATGCGCGTGATAAAGGAGCGATCGATTTTGAGGGTATCGACGGGAAAACGATGGAGGTAACTCAAAGATGAATAACCGGTGCCAAAATCATCAATACTTAACTGAATGTGACGGGACTTGAGTTCTTGAAGTAGCGTCGCCACCGATCGAGTATTTTCCATAATCGCACTTTCGGTGATTTCTAGCTTTAAAGATCCACCTTCTAACTGATGGCGGGTCAAAATTTCGTCAATTTGTTCGAGTAAATTCGCTTGAACGAATTGTCGGACGGAGAGATTGACGCTCATGGTTAAGGGGAGTGCATCCTCGTCGGCAGAACATCGTTGGCGGCGTTGAGTTTGCCACTCTCGCAACTGACGGCACGCCGTTTCGAGCACCCATTGACCGATGGGAATAATCAATCCCGTTTCTTCGGCTGCCGGGATAAACTCCATGGGGGAAATAAAGCCTCGCGTCGGATGTTTCCAGCGAGCGAGGGCTTCAAATCCATCAATATAGCCCGTATCTAGGGCGACGATGGGTTGGTAGTAGACCATGAGCTCTTTGCGTTCCATGGCTCTGCGCAAATCGGTATCGAGCTGCAAAAAGCTCAAAACCCGATCGTGCATGGTCCGATCGAAAACCTCATAGCAAGCTCGACCTTTTTCTTTGGCACGATACATGGCAACATCCGCATCTCTGAGGAGATTTTCGGGCAGTTCGTAACTGGGGGTGCCCAAGACGATGCCGATACTGGTATTGATAAAGACTTCGTGAGGATCGAGGTAAAACGGATGATTGAAGAGTTCGAGTAACTGTTGGGCCAGTTCGGTGGCTTCGCGAATATCCCGAATGTCAGCCAGAACGATGGTAAACTCGTCTCCACCCAACCTTGCTAAGGTTTCTACTTGAGGCACGGATGATTGCAAGCGTCGGGCAATTTCCACTAGGAGTCGATCTCCGACCAAATGACCGAGGGAATCGTTGACGACTTTGAAGCGATCGCAATCGAGAAAGAGGACGGCAAACTGCTCGCTGGGCTTTTGTTTGACTCGATCGAGAAGTTGTACGAGTCGCTCGAGGAGGAAGGCTCGATTGGGAAGACCGGTGAGGTTATCGTGCAGCGCCATTTGCAGCAGCTTTTTTTGAACGCGCTTGCGCTTGACAATTTCCAGGTTTAGCTCTTGGTTAACTGCTTCGAGTTGGGCCGTTCGTTCCTTGACTCTTTGTTCGAGTTGGGTTTGAAGTTTTTTTAGAGTTAACTGGTTCTCGACGCGAACTAACACTTCCTCCACTTGAAAGGGTTTGGTAATATAATCGACACCGCCAACTTGAAAAGCTTTGACTTTGTCAAAGCTGCGATCGAGCGCGCTCAGAAAAATAATGGGAATTCCCTCGGTATGTTCGTCGGATTTGAGAGACTTACAGATATCGTAACCATTCATCTGGGGCATCGTAATATCGAGTAAGATCAGATCCGGAGGTGCGGCATTCACCGCTCTCAATGCTAGCGTTCCATTCAACGCACTCCGAACTTTATACCCGGATTCACTTAAAATATTAGAGAGAAGACGCAGGTTGTCGGGGGTGTCATCAACAATAAGAATATCTCCTTTAGAGGGCTGAGCTTTTAAGGTACTCATTATTATTATTTTTAAATTCTGAAATTCATCTTTCTCTCTCGATTTTCGCCCGATCGAGCCATGGCTTGCCAAACGATTCTAAAAATTACGCTCGCTCTTCTCAATTGCTCTGGTATTGTGTGGGTATTTCTAGGGCGACTGAAGTTCCACTACCCGATGTTGAAAAACAACCAATTTCTCCTTGATGTTGGTGTACGACAATGGCATACACCGTTGCCATTCCCACACCTTTGAAATTAGCGGTCGTTTCGGTGGTGAAAAAGGGTTTGAAGACTTGTCTGACAATATCCTCACTCATCCCAATTCCGTTATCGGTAATCGTGATTTTGACCCGCTCGGTGTTAGGACGCTCCGTACAAATAGTAATCATGGGGATGGGAAACGGAGAAGTCCCTTCCCGATCTCGCCGATCTAGAGCGGTCATGGCATTGGTAATGATTTCGGTAAAAACGCGAGTCATTTGACGGGTATTACACTCTACTCGGGGCAAATCGCCATATTCCTTAAAAAACCTCACTGAAGCGCCGTCGCTCACCCGGCGCTCTTGCAAAGCCGCGATACTGCGATCGAGACAATCGTGCAAATCCACGGGACAAACATCTTCCGCCCCCAGGCGCGAGAACTGCCGCAGCGACTGAATGATATCTGAAATGTACTCGGTTTTGGCCTGCATCGAACTCATTTGTTGGGGCAAGTCCGATTGCAGCAGCGCGACATCCATTCGTTCGAGTAACTGCCCGACTTCTTCAGGAGGTGCGGGTACTTCGAGTTGGTAGAGTTGGAGTAAGTTTAAAAGATTGTGAGTGCGATCGGTGGCATATCGAAGATTTCCGTAAATTGAATTGGCAGCTTCCTCGATCTCGGAGGCTAACGCCAAAGTCAAATCCCCCAAACTTGAGATCCGTTCGCATTGAGCCAGTTGAGCTTGAGTCTGTTGGCATTGTTCGAGAGCATTCTCTAACGTCTGGGCTTGCTCGATTTGTTGCTGTTCGGCCGCCCGACGATGACCGATCTCTTGCTGCAAGCGTACGTTTTGCTCGGCGAGTTGAACCGAAAGTCGCTGAAGGTAAATATTTTGCTCGGCGAATTGAACCGAAAGCTGTCGCAGGGTGAGATGAGTATCAATTCGGGCAAGCACTTCTTCAACTTGAAACGGCTTGGTAATGTAATCGACCCCGCCTAAAGATAACGCCTCGGCTCGATCTCGTACTTCGTCGAGATCGCTGAGTCTTTTTGGAGCTTTTGGCAAAACTCGCGACCGCTCATATCTGGCATATTTAGATCCAGTAAGATCAGATCTGGCGAGGTTGCGGTTGCACCCACAAGTGCCATCGAGCCGTTAATCGCGCTGCGAACTTTGTACCCATTTTCTCCCAGGGCAACCGATAGAGAACGTAGCTGGCTGGGGACATCTTCAACGAGTAAGAGATTGCCCTTCGGGACATCAGTTTGATGGCTGTTCATTACTCACTCACTTGTCGAGTCAAGGTCATAATTTGATTAAAGCTAAAATTTCCTCGTGCGTCATCGCTCCAACTAAGCCAGCAGTACCCGAAAATTTTGGGCTGGGCATCCTCTTTATGAGGATGGACTAGAGATTGCTGACTCGAGTGCGAACAGCATCTTTTTAGCATTTCCCAGTCCGCCTTGCCTCCGAATGCGAGTCTCGAAGTTTCCGTTTCTCAGACCTAAAACCTTCAGATCGCACGATCTGAAGGTTGAAGCTCTACGTACGATCGATGGTTGCGACTGGAGCTAGACTTTTAGGAGAATTTTATTTTTCGACTCAAGACAAAGCACCTTAAACTTTAGACCCGACCCCGTTTAGATCGTAACCCGACCGCGTCAGTATGGGAACGTTGTTTTTTGAGAGAGCCGTCGAGATCGTCGATGATTCCTTCACTAAGATCTATCGTGCTTTGCGTGCCCAACAATTGGGAAAGGGGCAAAAAAGTCCAAAAAACTCTGCTTGGTGCGCCATCGAATTTCTCGATTCGATCGAAAACGCCTACAAGCAAGTCGGTTGAACTCTCCAAGGAGAAACCCACAGTCCGTTTGCGTAATGTGGGATCGATCGACACCTTGGTCGCATAGGTATTTTCGGGAAACTTTGCCACCGTCCGATCTCGACTCTCCGTAGAAATAAGACTGACCGATGGATGCTAAATAAGGTGACTTCGAGCTACGCTGCGCGCTTCAAATCCCGGAGAATCAGACAAAGCATAAATTCTGAAAAATTGAGAGGTTCGGGTAATTCCGTGGCCGCTCGAATCCCAAGCCAGGGATCGAGCGGCGAACGAAGAGCCTCAAAAAGCACTCAAAACCCTCTTTCAGACTCGTGTTACTCTTCGAGTCCCTCAATCCTCCGCGAAAATGAAGCGACGCAAATCCTTTGGATCGGGTTCGGCACTTTCATTGGCGAACGTCACCGAATCGTCAACAGTTGCTTGAACCTGCCGTTCGATCTCTTTGAGTTCGTCGGCCGTGGCTAAGTTCCGTTCGTTCAGATGAGCTTTCAAGCGCTCGATGGGATCGCGAGCCAACCACTCTTCTTTTTCCGCCGGGTCGCGCAACTCGTCGGGGTCGGCAAGGGAGTGACCTCGGAAGCGATAGGTGAGGGCTTCGATCAGAGTTGGACCTTTTCCGGCGCGGGCGCGACCGACAGCTTCTCGGGCAACCGATCGCACCGCTAGCACGTCCATACCATCCACTTCCACCCCAGCCATATCAAACACGCTGGCCTTCTTAAAAATCTCCGGCTGAGACGTGGCTCGATCGTGATCCATGCCGATGGCCCACTTATTATTTTCGACCACGAATAAAATCGGCAACTTCCATAAAGCCGCCATATTCAAACACTCAAAAAACTGACCGTTGTTGCTCGCCCCATCCCCAAAGAAACAGGCAACGACATTATCGGCACTCTCGTCTCCTAGCACCTCCCGCCGATAGCGACATTGAAAGGCGGCTCCCAAGGCGACAGGGATGCCCTCGGCGACAAAAGCATAACCTCCGAGCAGATTGTGTGGGGAGGAAAACAAGTGCATCGAGCCGCCGCGTCCCTTGCTACAGCCGGTTTCCTTCCCGAACAATTCCGCCATCACTTCCCGAGCGGTCACGCCACAACTGAGGGCGTGGACGTGGTCGCGGTAGGTACTGCTGACGTAGTCTTCCCCCGGTCTCATGGCTTTGATAATCCCCGTCGAGACCGCTTCTTGACCGCTATAGAGGTGAACGAAGCCAAACATTTTGCCCCGGTAGTACATCTCGGCACATTTGTCCTCGAACAAGCGTCCTAGAACCATATCCTCGTAAAGTAACAGCCCTTCTTCTCGACTCACCTTTTTAGCGGCCTCGTCGATGATGGGTAGGACGCGTTCTCGAACCATACGATTTCTCCTATAACTTCACCGCTTTACAATAATTTATCAAAGCACGACGGTCGGATGCTTTGCTAGAGGAGGCACTCGCTCGAACCTTGCCTCGACCCAAATGCCCAGCGCAGATACACGTTACCACGAACGAATGGGAAAACGCGACTTCAAATCCGCCTTTGCGGCAAGACCGATCGTCGATGCCACGTTTGGCTCTGGGCAGATTGCGATACACTAGATCGGGACTTGACTGCGATCGGGAGCGGACTGGTGCTAATTCCACTCGATTACTACCGTATTTTAGGTGTCCCCATTCAAGCGACGGCCGAGCGATTGCAGGAGGCCCATCGCGATCGGGTGCGGCAGATGCCCCGTCGGGAATATTCCGAAGGGGCGATCGAAAAACGAAAACAGCTCATCGACGAAGCGTTTGAGGTACTGCGCGACCCTCAAGAACGAACCCGCTACGATGCCAATTTTCTTGCCAAAACCTACGAACTCGAACCCCTAGGGGCGATCGGTCGAGAAAATGGGGCGACTCCTCGAAGCCCCACTAGCAATCCCCAAACGCCCAGTATTGAAATTGACGACGATCGAGCCATCGGAGCTTTGCTGCTCCTGCAAGAACTCGGGGAATATGAATTAGTATTAAAGCTAGCTCGTCCCCTTTTGGCAGGCCCATCGACCGATCGAGAAGCCGATGCGGAAAATCGTCCCGGTTCTGTGGAGGTCGATCGCTCGGATATCGTCCTCGCGGCCGCGAGCGCCTATCTGGAATTGGGTCGAGAGCAATGGCAGCAAAACCAGTACGAAAAAGCCGCTTCTTCCTTGGAGGCAGGGCAGGCTCTCTTACTACGCGAAAGCTTATTTCCGAACCTGCGGGGTGACATGCAAGCCGATTTGAACAAACTTCGTCCCTACCGAATTTTAGAGCTACTCGCCCTCCCCGAAGAGCAAAGCGTTAACCGCCAGCGAGGATTGCAATTGCTACGAGATATGC
>NZ_JADEXN010000267.1 GCF_015207075.1 Zarconia navalis LEGE 11467 | reverse complement strand
GGGCCCCATGGGGCAAATGTTCGCGCTGGTCGGAAGAGAGTACGTTTACCTTGCCATCTTCGTCTACATCCACCACAGCGGTATCGCCGTCCTGGACGCGACCGGAGAGAATCTCCTCAGCCAAGCTATCCTCTAGCAAACGCATGATCGCCCGACGGAGAGGACGCGCCCCGTAGCTGGGATTGTAGCCTTCTTTGACCAACAAATCCTTGAAGCGATCGGTGACTTCTAAGGTAATCCCCTGTTCGGTTAGACGACCGAAGACTTCCTTGAGCAGGATTTCGGAGATTTCCTTGATTTCTTCGACCACCAACTGGCGGAAGACGATAATTTCATCGAGACGGTTGAGGAACTCGGGACGGAAGTACTGTTTGAGTTCTTCGTTGACCAAGTTGCGAATCCGGTTGTATTGAGCTTCCGCTTCGTCCTCGACGGAGAACTCGAAGCCCAGACCGCCGCCACCTTTCTCGATCACCTTCGAGCCGATGTTGGAGGTCATAATCAGCATCGTGTTCTTGAAGTCTACCGTGCGTCCTTTGGCATCGGTCAGGCGACCGTCTTCGAGGATTTGCAGCAGCATGTTGAACACATCGGGATGTGCTTTTTCGATTTCGTCGAATAGCACCACGGTGTAGGGACGACGGCGAACGGCTTCGGTGAGCTGACCGCCTTCGTTATAGCCGACATATCCCGGCGGCGAACCGATGAGTTTGGAGACGGTGTGACGCTCCATGTACTCGGACATATCCAGGCGAATCATCGCATCTTCCGAGCCGAAGAAGTAGCCAGCTAACGCCTTGGTGAGTTCGGTTTTACCGACTCCAGTGGGGCCGGAGAAGATGAAACTGGCGATCGGGCGGTTGGGACTCTTGAGACCGACGCGAGCGCGACGAATGGCGCGGGAGACGGCTTTGACAGCTTCTTCTTGACCGATTAAGCGCTGGTGGAGAGTATCCTCCATATGCAGCAGCTTCTCGGACTCGGATTCCGTGAGCTTATTGACCGGAACCCCCGTCCAACTCGCAACGATGTGGGCGATGTCCTCTTCTGTTACGTGAGGTCCTTCGTTGGCTTCGTCCGTCGCCTCCGCTTTCTTGTTGCTAGCGATCGAGCGAATTTCGGTTTTGATTTCCATTTCCCGATCGCGCAATTCTCCAGCTCGATCGAAGTCTTGGGAACGCACCGCCTCATCTTTTTCTTTGAGGACTTGACGCAATTCCTTATCCAACTCTTTGGCTGCTGGTGGCAACTGGGAATTGATCAACCGAACCCGCGAACCCGCTTCGTCGATTAGGTCGATCGCCTTATCGGGTAGGTAGCGATCGCTGATGTAGCGATCGGACAATTTGGCAGCCGCTTCGAGGGACTCATCCAAAATTTTCAGCTTGTGGTGTTGCTCGTAGCGTTCCCGCAAGCCGTAGAGAATCTCGATGGTTTCATCCACCGTCGGTTCGCCTACCATCACCGGCTGGAAGCGGCGCTCTAGAGCCGCATCTCGCTCGATATGCTTGCGATACTCATCGAGGGTGGTCGCGCCGATGCACTGGAGTTCGCCGCGAGCCAGAGCGGGTTTGAGAATGTTAGCCGCGTCGATGGCGCCTTCTGCTGCTCCAGCACCGATCAGGGTATGAACTTCATCGATCACCAGAATCACGTTCTGGCAAGAGCGAATCTCATCCATGATTTTCTTGAGACGCTCTTCAAACTCACCTCGGTACTTGGTTCCGGCAACCAGCAAGCCGATGTCGAGGGTGACAACCCGCTTGTCTTCTAAAATATCGGGAATATCGTTATTCGCAATCCGCTGAGCCAAACCTTCGGCGATCGCAGTTTTACCCACCCCAGGTTCGCCAATCAAAACGGGGTTATTTTTGGTTCGGCGACCGAGGATTTGAATCACCCGCTCGATTTCCTTCTGGCGACCCACCACCGGATCGAGCTTGCCTTCAGAGGCCATTTGAGTCAGATTGGCACCAAACTCATCGAGCGTGGGCGTTTTGTTGCGACCGCCACCACCACCGGCTGGAACTTCGGTCGTTTCGCCAAGCATCCGAATGACTTGGGTGCGAACTTTCGACAGATCGACTCCTAAGTTTTCGAGTACGCGGGCCGCGACCCCTTCGCCTTCGCGGATTAAACCCAGTAATAAGTGCTCTGTTCCGATATAATTATGTCCGAGCTGACGCGCTTCTTCTAGAGATAACTCCAGCACGCGCTTGGCTCTAGGAGTAAAAGGAATTTCAACAGCGACAAATCCCGAACCCCGACCGATAATTTTTTCAACTTCAATCCGAGCGTCTTTGAGATTGACTCCCATCGACTTTAAGACTTTTGCTGCGACCCCGGTGCCTTCGCCGATCAAACCCAGGAGGATTTGCTCGGTACCGACAAAATTATGTCCCAGGCGGCGAGCTTCCTCCTGGGCGAGCATAATTACCTTAATGGCTTTTTCTGTAAAGCGTTCAAACATGGTGCGTTTCCATTACCGAACAGTTTTGAAGACGGAGCTAACGACCTGCTACCTACCCATCAATTGAACTTAGCATAGCAAACCTCATGGGGTTCGTGCTATCGGGAGTACGCCCCCAACCGAACTTCATCGGATCGGTCGAAGTGCTGTATCGATAACTACATCGATCGAAATATCGGGAAAATTTGTGAATTTCGATCGATGATGGTTCGATTTGTCGGGAACTGTCTAAATCTAAAATCTCCCATCAAAATTCTCAGAATACTCGTTCTGGGCCAATTCCTTTATCTTCAACAATTCAAAGGGTGCGAAGTCAATCTTTTTCTACTCGATAAAAACCCAATTTTTCGATCGAGTTCGATGGTGAATTTGCTGCTTCCAAGTCATCAATGTTGTTTCAAACTGGGGGTGTTGCAATCCACCCCTCCACAGAATCAAAGCATCTTCACCGGTATCGGCATAGTAACCCCGCCGTCGTCCGGCTTCTTGGAAACCGAATTTTTGGTATAGGGACAATGCGGCATGGTTCGAAGCGCGCACTTCTAATGTGGCTTGTTTGAGTCCTCGTCGCCACGATGTCTGTAATAACGTCACGAACAGGGCCGTCCCCAATCCTCGTTTTTGGTAGCCGGGGCGAACGGCAAGTAGGGTAATATGAGCTTCATCAACGATCGCCCAGACACACCCCAATCCGATGAGGGTGGGCGTTAAATCACGATCTCCATCTGAAGAACTCGTTGCCACCGAGACCACCAACAAATCGCTATTGGGACTATCGAGTTCTCGCGTATAGCCCTCCAATGTCCAAAGTCCACCAAAACAGAGGTCATCGAGTTCGACAACGGCGGGGAGTAAGTCGGCTGTCAGGGGTTGGATTTTGAAGAGGTTCACCGCTAGTTATAAATGCGAGAGAGCGCGTGAAATATATTGTGCCATCGACGAATACTTAAAGCGTAGAATTGAGAACCCGCCAGAGACTCGAACGGTTAAAATGCCTACCACCTCATTGGGTTGACCGAAACATTTGCCTGTTGGGTAGAAGTCGCTCGATCGACATCGCTTGTATCTTCCGATCCTATTTTCGATCGAGTTTCCGCATCCAAAGTTTGCTCGACGCAATCGTAAATTTCCTGGGCTTGTCGAAGTGAGTTGCCCACGCAGGTCAATCCTAACTTGCCAAATTCCGAGAGACAACCGATTAGATGAAACACCGTTCCTGTCTCCGTACTGCTATCGAAATGCAAACGATGACAAGCAATAATGTCCATCAAGTCTTCAGGCAACAATCCTCGATAGGTCGGTTTTTGTAAATTATCCGAGGCAATATAATATTTCGGTTGTTTTTGCTGGCTGTAAAATAGACCCGTTGCCGCGTCGTAGCGTCCGTTCGTTAACAGTTTCAGGGTCATCAATGGATGTGTGGTGCCCCCCTTGCGAAGGTTGATTTCGATCGCCTGTATATCCCACGACTTATCCTCTTGGCGAACGGCAACAAAATCGACTCCAAACCGTTCGAGAACTCCTTTTTTCGCTAAATTCTCTCCCACTTGTCTCCCCAATTCTTGCAGTTGCAGTCGATAGGCTTCATCGGCAGGGAACCGACATCCCAAATAAACCTGACCGTCAGCACCGCCTAAAATTTGGTCGTGAGTAGAGAGAATTTCTACATTTCCAAGGGGTGTCACTCGTCCTTGAACGCTCGGCGATCGCTTTTCGGATCCTTCCACAAACGCTTCGACGATCGCACCCAACTCGGGAATTCGGCTCGAAAAATTCGCCCAAGTTTCGTTCGCGGCTTGAAACCGCAGGGATTCAAAGCGATCGCGAATCGCCGCCACCCGATTGTTGGGGGGAACATCCTCTACTGGTGGCAAGTGCAGCACTGCATTTCCCTCCCCCGAAAAACCTTCGTTGAGCTTGACGACGATGCGCTGTAACGTCGGTTGCCTTTCCCAGAGTTGTGCTGCTGCCTCGGCGAGTTCCTCTGCCGTCTCGATCGACAGGCTTCCGTCGGGATGGGGAATTCCAGCTTCACCAAAAATCTGCCGACTGCCGCTTTTCGTTCCCCAGTACAGCAAGTCCGGATCGGAAGCAAGTAACGGAATCTCCAAGTGCAAGGACAAATTTCGCTCTAAATGAGTCGAGTTGTAGCAAATCATGTAGGATTTATCCGGGCGCAAAGCTTTTCGGATGCGATCGAGCAGGCGGGGGCGTTCTAAAATTTTCTGGGTGAGAGATTTTGGGGAGGCATCGTAGGTGGAAAAGAGTAACAGGCGATCGCGTGCGTGGGAGAAGGGTACGCCGGGAAGAGATTGCAGATAATAGTCAATGACGATGGACGGCAGAGGTTGAGAGGTAATGTAAATAAGCCGAGTTTGAGGATTCCACAGGCGAATTAGGGAAAATAGCAGCCGTTCTTCGTAGTGGTGTACCCCTTCAACTTTCAACATTTCTTGGGGATCGAGAGAAAGGGAAGGAATGACTAAAATATCATGGTCGTTGCAGTCAAATCGATCGATGGTTTGCCAGCGCTCGCGCAACTGAGCCTGTAGCTGGCGAAATCGCTTGGATTGTGGCGCGGAAAATTGGGGAGATGCTGCCATTGAATCTGCTCGGCGAGAATAAATAGAGCGCAAATGCGATTGTAGGCATTAGAGCTTAAATTTGGCGGGAATTGTTATATTTATTTGGCAACGCTCGCCTCAACCAGACGATCGCACCAGCGTCTTCGAAGATCGCGGCCTAGACAAAACATAAAGGTTGCGGGTTCAGGTCGGATGTAAGGTGTAGGGTGTAAAACAACGACAGACCCAATGAACGTTATGGATACTGTCCAGCCGATGGATGGTTGGCGACTGAGGGAAATCGGGGAGAAGAGAATTGTGACAAATCGAGTGCGTATCTATGAGATGAAACAGAAATTATGTGAGCATCTGAAAATATTCTCGATTTGTGGAATTGCGATCTTGAGTTTGACGGCAATCGGGTGTATTGACGATTCGACCGTCCATTCCCCTGATGTTAGTGATTCTGAGGATATTTCTGAAGATACCCCATCTTTCGATTCCCAACCCATCTCCAGTGCCTCGATCGATCCACAGCTTACTGCTGCTAATACAAAATTTGCCGTCAAGCTGTTCTCGCAAATCTACCGAGAACAAAGCGATCGCAATATTTTGATTTCGCCGGCAAGTGTTGCTTTTGCACTGGCCATGACCTACAACGGGGCGAGTGGCGAAACGCAAGCAGCTATGGCTCGAACCTTGGAGTTGCAGGAGATGAGTATCGAGGAGGTGAATAATGCTTATGAGGCACTAAAATCGACGCTTGAAAACTTAGATGAAAACGTACAATTGGCAATTGCAAATGCACTTTGGGCAAATTTAGGAATTGATTTTAATGCGAAGTTTCTAAACGATACTCAGAAATTTTACCAAGCCGAAGTCACCGAAATCGACTTCGATCGAGCCAATGCTCCCGCAACGATTAATAACTGGGTAAAGCAAAATACGAAAGGGAAAATCGATAGCATTATCGATCGCATTCCTCCCGACACCATTCTGTTTCTAATTAATGCCATTTATTTTAAAGGAGACTGGAGCAAGCCGTTCGAGCGCGAGGCGACGACAGAACAAACCTTTACCTCTATTAATGGCAATCAAAAGCAACATCCTTTGATGTCGCAAACTGGAGACTATCAGTATCTAGAAAATAAGCTCTTTCAAGGTGTTAGCTTGCCCTATGGAAACGGACAATTTAGTTTTTATATATTTTTACCGAAAGAAGACATTAAATTATCTCAAGTTGTTGATGGCTTAAATGACTTAAGTTGGGAAACTTGGATGAGTGAATTTATTTTAAAGCCGGGTTCGGTTCGAGTTCCCAAGTTTGAGTTAGAGTACGAGATCGTCTTAAACGAAACCTTGAAAACTCTAGGAATGAAAGTCGTCTTCGATCGCGATCGAGCAAATTTTTCAAAAATAAGAACATCACCGCCAAATTTAGCAATCGATCGAGTTAAACATAAAACGTTTATTGAAGTAAACGAGCAAGGAACGGAAGCCGCAGCTTCTACCTCCGTTGGGGTTGTGGCAACTTCAGCTCGAGAGATTCAAGAACCATTTAATATGGTTGTCGATCGCCCTTTTTTATGCGCGATTCGCGAGAACCGTACGGGAACGATCGTGTTTATGGGTTCGATCGTCGATCCGTAATGGCGTGGCAAGCTTCCATAGAATAAGTCACTAATGGGACAAACCACTCGACCTGCACGAACGGCTATAAATTTCCATGAAAAAACCCCCGTCGCACACAGCAGAGCTACGGGGGGAGAGTCTAGCATGCCTATTTCTAGTGTTAGAAATTTTTGAATCCTTTGGTCAAAGAACGTGCAAAGAAATAGACGAGCTACGATAAAGATTCACGGTTTTTCCTAAAAGAACCAACCGTAAGAGTGCAATCCTTTCCCCAGTAGGTTGACCCCCAAATAGCACACCCAAACCACCACGAATCCTGCAGAAGCGAGGATAGCGGGGCGACGACCCTGCCATCCTCGTGTGATGCGGGCGTGAAGATAAGCGGCAAACACTAACCAGGTGATGAGCGCCCAGGTTTCTTTCGGATCCCAACTCCAATAGGTTCCCCAGGCTTCGTTCGCCCAGACCGCCCCGGCAATAATCCCGATGGTCAGCAGGGGAAAGCCCAGTCCGATAATGCGATAGCTGATATTATCCAAGGTAT
>NZ_JADEXN010000009.1 GCF_015207075.1 Zarconia navalis LEGE 11467 | reverse complement strand
ATACTTACACCGTTGTTATCGATCCGATTTTGAGTGGGTTATTCGTTCACGAAGCCTTCGGTCATCTTTCCGAGGCGGATATGGCTTACGAAAATCCAGACTTGCTGGAGGTGATGACCTTGGGACGGCAGTTTGGATCTCCCCAACTGCAAATCTTCGATGGTGCTGCACCAGAAGGTCATCGGGGCAGCTATTTCTACGACGATGAAGGAACCCCGGCAACAACGACGCAGCTCATTCGGGATGGGGTACTTGCAGGACGACTGCATTCGCGCGAAACCGCAGGGAAGCTTGGAGAAACACCAACGGGGAACGCTCGCTGCCTCAACTATCACTATTCGCCGATCGTGCGGATGACCAATACTTGGATCGGGCGGGGAACGACTCCAGTCGATCGGTTATTTGACGACATTCCCGAGGGAGTATACGCCCGAAACTGGCTCGGTGGTATGACCAACGGCGAAATGTTCACGTTTAGTGCTGGAGAAGCCTGGATGATTCGCAACGGTCGGCTGGCCGAACCCGTGCGAGATGTAACCCTATCGGGAAATGTTTTTACGACCCTTGCAGATATTGAGGCGATCGGGAACGATTTTTACTGGGATGAATCTGGCGGCTGTGGCAAAGGCGGTCAAAATGGCTTACCTGTGGGTTGTGGCGGTCCGAGTTTGCGGATTCGGAATGCGATCGTGGGGGGGGTTGCGTAGCAATATCGAGTCATCATCTCGAGCAGTCGGAGGTGGAAACCAGACGAATGGGAAACATCATTTGAGTTTGTATGTCGCAGTACCATCAGTTGAAGCGGGGAACGATCGCTTCGATCGAAGAAGATTGAGTCGAGATTCAGTGTGCGAAGGGGGTTCCAATCCAGTCGGTCGCCTCCTGTGCGTTAATGGGTTCGGAAAAGAGGAATCCCTGCACGCGCTTGCATCCGAGTAATCTCAATTTTTCCAAGTCATCAGTCGTTTCGACCCCTTCGGCAATGACCTCCAAGCCCAAACTTTCAGCTAGAAGGATAATCGACCAAATGACTTCCCACTTTTTCTGGCTGACGAAGGAGCGATCGATTTTGAGGACATCCACTCGCAAGTCTTGCAAGCGAGATAAGGAAGAGTAACCGGTGCCGAAATCATCGAGATACAGTTGAATGCCCATGGCTTTTAACTGTTCGAGTGAAGTCATCGCTCGTTCGGAGTTCTCGATGGAGCTACTTTCGGTAATTTCCAGTCTCAGGCTGCCGGGGGCAATGCCTGTATCTTTGCAGATTTCGCGGATGCGATCGGGTAAGTCGCTTTGGGACAATTGCACGCTCGAAACATTGACGCTCACCGTTAGGGGAGGCTTTTGGGGAAATTGCTCTTGCCAAACTTTTAATTGGCTGCAAGCTTGATGCAATACCCACAGTCCGAGTTGATCGATCGACCCGATTTTTTCAGCACAGGGAATAAAGACGGCCGGAGAAATACAGCCGCGCGTGGGATGCTGCCACCGAACTAAGGCCTCAAATCCGATCGTCGCACCGTCTTCAAGGGAAACGAGCGGTTGGTAGAAAAGCTCGAATTCCTGGTGTTCCCAGGCTAGGAGCAAATCGGTTTCTAGCTGAAAGCGTTCGATTTCTTCGGTGGATAGGATGCTCGCGGGCGGATCGATTTCGTGTTCGATCGCTTCTGCCAAACGCATTAACCGATCGGTATTGTGCATGGCAATTTTCAACAAATGCTGACCGGTTTCGGACAGCGATCCAAATTCGCCGCTGAGTAAAAGACCGAGTACTCCTCGAATGGAGGTCAGTGGCGTGCGCAGTTCGTAACTCAGCAATGATGTGAGTTCGCGTTCGTCCGATAAATCGGGAAAAAAAGTCTCTGTTGGTGAGTTTTCCTTTTTCTCCTTCATGCTATCGGGGTAGACACTCATCAGGTTGGTCATATACATTAGTTCCCTACCAATCTATGGATGCTCGAAAATAAAAATCGTAGGGTCTCCGACTCGATGACATCAATTTCAAAACCACTAAACTGGGTGTTGATGGCATTTCTATTGATATCTTTCTCGATCTTGAGACTCAATTATGAAAAATATAGGAAGATGTTTTTGAGGGGGTAACGAAACAGCGAAGAACTCGTACTGGAGAGATTGAAGACGCGATCGCCCAAATGGATCGCCAACTCACAGATCGGTCTACAGATTCGATCGAGCTTTTTGTCTTTGAGGTCGATCGATACCAAAACACCGATGAATGCGATCGTTTCGGACGGCTTTTACTCTCGAGAGTTCGACAGATCGATTTCTACCTTTGGTTTCCTCATCGTTCCTCAGTCGTTTGTAGATGCAGGAGGCACTTTGAGTGGTATCCCGACCTGCGTTTGCACCCCAATAAGATCGGTTTGTTTCTGACTACCCGATTTCGCAATCGGCGATCGTTGTGTTATGTCAGTGATTATACGTAATAAGTGATTATACGTAAAGGTGATTTTAAGTGTCATCGGTTAAGATTTGCAAGCGAACGGTACGTTCTCAAGTGTCATCTAGAGGAACTTCAACGATCGGACCGGAGATGCGTTCGACGCAGCTAATCAAGGAGCGTAGGTGGGGCGTACTGGCTCCGGTGTCTACGTAGAGGCGATCGGCAATGCCCGCTAGACGCTTCCAAGTCGTGTAGAGTTTGACAACAGTCTGTTCGAGCTGGGCGGACTGTTTGACTAGGTCGGAGGCAACGTTCAAGCAACCGACTCGCAAGGCATCTTCTAGTGCCATTTCTAAGTCTACAGTACCGTTGTTCAAAGTTTGCACTTGGGCGGCCGCGTCGAGATATTTTGCCAAGTTGCGGGCATCGGCGGTCAGTTGCTTAACGGTATCGAGATCGGGATTTTCCGCTGCTTCTTTTTGAATTTCTTTTTGATGGGTTTCGGGTAGTTTTTCAAGCTCTTTGACTAAGGGGGCAATATGTTTGGGCGGCAAGGAACGATCCGCTGCTTTTTCTTTAATTTCATCGGGTAACAAGTCCGAAGTCATCGCCACCCATTCATCGGAGAGTTGTTTGACCTCCCGGCGGGTAATGCGATCGCCGCTTTGAGCGGCATCGGTCACCAGTTGCTGTACTTGGGGGGGAGATTGAGCGGTTTCGACAAAAGCCCGCTTGCTGAAGTTGTTGATAGCAGCGGGATCGAGTTTACCCTCCTCGAGCAGGGTATCGGCACTATTGGCCAGTTCGATTAGAGAGTAAGCCTGACTTTTGCTAATTTCTCGATCTTTGAGCCAGTTGAGAAATCCCCGCCCCCGTCCTTCTCCCCCTTTTTTTTCGCGATCGCGCACGGCCCGCAGGATGCGTCCCCGCCAGATATCGTTTTGCAAGTCAAAGCGATCGCAGACCAGCCAAGCCGTATCGACTTGCTGATTGAAGTCAATTTCGGGAATCTCTTCGTCTTCGGGATCGGGCACCTCAAAATTTAGCTCGGTTTCGCCTTGCAAGAGGGAAACGAGATCGTCAGGACGCTGGGGAGATTGCACCATGGTGAAGACTGGCAGACAAGGTCAGGAAGGCATCTTATCATACCCCAATCGTGGGCGGGGAGACTTTGGAGATGAGGAAAATTTGCCTTGGCCCGATCGCTCAACTCTGGTTTTGTATGCTTCACACCCTGTCGCAAATTCACCATCCATCATCGATGTCTTCTATTTCATTGCACTGGGACGGGTTGTTCGCGACTATTTGAACAGATCTCGAACATTCCGTGCCCTTTTGGCTTGGCAGTGGAATAGAGTTGTTGGTCAAAATACCAGACCAAAAGAAAAACTTCGCACGATTGAGTCAGGACGTTCTCAGGGAAAATTCAGAGCCGCAGTTTATACTACCTATGGCGTAAAAAATAGAGAAATTCGGGACAAAGCTCACCCGAAGAGCGCCGAATCGATCGCAACAAGATGAATGTTTGACCCAAAGGAAATAGGCATGACAGAAACGGCTGCAACCCAGAACCTAACGGCATCGAATTTCGCAGCATACAATATCGAAGATGCGGTGCTAGAACGTTATCAAGCAGGGGCACAACAAGCTCAAGCCAGTTTGTGCTGTCCCACGGAGTACGACGGTCGGTATCTTGAGTTGTTGCCCTCAGAAATTATTGAAAAAGACTATGGTTGTGGCGACCCCTCTCGCCACGTCCGAGCGGGTGAAACCGTTGTCGATTTAGGTTCGGGCGGCGGAAAAATTTGTTATATTCTCTCCCAGAAAGTCGGCGAATCCGGTCGAGTTATCGGAGTAGATTTCAATGATGAAATGCTCAACCTCGCTCGGAAGTATCAGCCTGAAATGGTTGAAAAAATTGGACATGACAATGTTCGATTTGTCAAGGGAAAAATCCAGGATCTCGCCCTCGATTTAGACCGGGTTCAGACTTGGTTGAAAGAAAATCCGATCGCCACCTTGGAGCAAGTTACTCAGTTCGAGCTTTACTGCGATCGCCTACGACAAGAACAGCCCCTCGTCGAGTCGAATACCGTCGATGTTGTGGTGTCTAATTGCGTGCTAAATTTAGTCCGTCCTCAAGATAAACAGCAACTTTTTCAAGAACTTTATCGAGTTCTCAAACGCGGTGGTCGGGTCGTCATTTCCGATATCGTCTGCGATGAAGAACCTACACCGAAAATGATAAACGATCCCGAACTTTGGAGCGGTTGTCTCTCGGGAGCATTTCGAGAAGATACATTCTTAAAAATGTTTGAGAAAGCCGGATTCTACGGTATTGAAATTCTTTCTCGACAAGAAGAACCCTGGCAAACTATCGACGGTATTGAGTTTCGTTCTCTGACGATTCAAGCCTTTAAAGGCAAAGAAGGAGAATGCTGGGAACGTAACCAAGCAGTCATTTATAAAGGACCGTGGAAGCAAGTTCGCGATGACGACGGTCATATTTTCGAGCGAGGTCAGCGGATGGCAGTTTGTGATAAAACCTTCCAAATTTTGACCCAACCGGAGAGTCCTTATCGCAAAGATACGATCCCAGTTTTACCCTACGAAGAAATTCCGTTAGATGCAGCAAAAACATTTGATTGCAAGCGCAGCAGTCTTCGCGCACCAACAGAAACCAAAGGGGCGGAGTATCGCAAAACTCAAACGAACGATGCTCCGGTGTGCGGTGAAGACAGCGGTTGTTGTTAATTAGAATTTATTAGAATTCAAGTCGTACCGCCTCGGTTTTCTCTGATTTTTCCGAACGCGGTTTAACGATCGACTCAAATAGAACTTACCCACAGCTTCGATCGTGGTACATCAATACTGCGAAATAAGCGCGTCGGTGGGGAAATCTTAATCTATTTGAGTTCGATCGCAGATTTGAGTCAATCGAAGCAGAACTTAGAATATTAACCGCTCTTGAGATTAGGGAAAGAATAGTATCTGCTATCCCTGAAGTCTGATATGAATTGTAGGACTTTGAAATGATTCAATCTATTTCCGATATCGAAATTACTCCTTTCAAACGAAAGCTTGGTTCGTCCCTAACCAAGAACAAAATTACGGTTCTCCAAATTAACTTGGGAAAAATTTGTAATCTCGCGTGTACCCATTGTCACGTGGAAGCTGGCCCTAAGCGAACGGAGGAACTCTCCCCGGAAATTTGCGATCGACTTATCGAACTCATTCATCGATTCGACAGCATCGAAACCGTGGATTTGACCGGGGGTGCGCCGGAGATGAACTACGGTTTCAAACCCCTCGTCGAAGCGGCGCGAGAAACCGGAAAAGAGGTTATCGTCCGTTCTAATTTAACGGTTTATTTCGTGCCGGGATACGAAGAAATTCCCGAGTATTTTGCCCGTAACCAAGTTCGGGTGGTGGCTTCCCTTCCCTGTTACAAAGCCGATAACGTAGATAAAATGCGGGGAAATGGGGTGTTCGACGAATCGATTCGGGCGCTGCAATGGCTCAATCGTTTGGGCTACGGACGCGATCGCCATTTAATTTTGGATTTAGTCTACAATCCTCCCATTCCCACCTCGGTGGATAAGTTTGCCCTCGCCCCGGAACAAACGAGTTTAGAGCAAGATTATAAAGTCTATCTCAACGAGCATTTTGGGATTGAGTTTAATAACTTATTCGCCATTACCAACATCCCCATCGGACGAACGAAGCAGTTCCTCCAGCGGCAAAAACTCGATCGCCCCTACACGAAATTCCTAGAGACTCATTACAATCCGGGTACCGTCGAGAACTTGATGTGTCGCAACGAACTCTCGATCGATTATCTCGGGAACGTCTACGATTGCGACTTCAACCAGATGGAAAATATTCCGGCCAAACTGCCCAACGGAGAAGCCCTTACGGTCGCTAAACTCCTGGAATTGGGGAGTTTGGAGGTTATCGAAGAGATCGGCACGGCTTCCTACTGCTATGGCTGTACGGCCGGTTCGGGTTCGAGTTGTGGCGGGACGTTGGTGTGAGTGGGAGTGAAAGTTTCTAGAACCCGAAAAAGATCGACATCTCAGGAGACACAAAATGCTGTATCGCTTCGATCGAGCGCGGTAGGTCGATCGTCCTTACAAAGTTTCGGTATCGCCAGGAAACGATCGCCAACGATCGAAAATTACCCTGACCTGGACTCAAGCGCATTCTAATGACGAATGTCGAATTGAAACCGATTTCACCCGGCGATCGGCACCTGAAGTTCCATTCTCCTAGACAAAAGCAAATTTTTATAGGCTTCGTGTTCTACTTTAAAAACTTGAGAATTCAAACTGGCGATAATTTCTTGACCTTCTTGGGTGACTTCGAGATATTCTAATGCCGTTTGAATTAGGGGATAGACCACATGCCAATAAAAGTCAGGATAGCCTCGACGCAAATCTCCGGGATGTTTGTACCCAAGGGTTTCGTTCATCCCCGTCTCTTCAAACTCGTAGAACAGAGCGCTAATCTTGTGCAAGTAGCGCGGGTCTCCTAGTTGTCCGATTAGGTCGGCTGCTCTCAACAAGCCGGGAAAATCCGTGGTATCCCGATGTCGCGGTCCTGCCGGGATGGGGAAACGAGTCAGTTCGATCAGCTGCTGGATAAAAACCGTATCGATGAGCTTGTGACCCTTGAAGCGCTCTTCGATAAAAAGCTTACCGCGATCCACGTGATAGGGGGTAAGGCTGGCATCGGTGGCACCTGGGGGCAGAGAAACGATGCGATCGTTCACTCCCGTGGCATACAATCGATCGGCTGCGGAATCCTGACGACAGACTCCTTTGACGTAGCCGATATCGTGACACAAAGCCGCAATGGTAAAGTGCAGCCACTCTTGGGGAGAAATTCCCCCTTGAGCAATATGCTTGCCCCGCAGAATTTCTTGCCCCACCAATGTTACGAAGATCGTATGCTCGACATTGTGATAGAGGGCATCACTATTGGCAATTTGTTCCAGAGCCATGCCACCGATCCAGGCGATCGATTCGGTATAGTCGGAGTTGAAACTGCCATAAATGTGATGATAGCTATCTTGTAAACGAGTGATAAAGTTATCGATCGCCAGTCGTGTTGGATTATACATATCGATTTTGTACCCCAATCTGTCAGAACAGTTAGCTTACCAATCAGCCATATTAAAAGTTTGGCATGAATTTTATGAAGAAGGAACCAGGAAAACTCATGTTTTTTTTATATTTTGGTGAGTCTTTCGCCGCTTCCATAACCCTCTCAATTTTTGATTTTAAAAACCTCATAAAATCTCATGAAATCTCATGAAATTTTAAATTTCGACCGATTTGAACGAGAATTATTACCGTAAAAACTCAGTGAAATTATCGATTGTCGATCGAATATTTACAAAACGTTTCCTAAAAAATACCGATCTCAAACCAGGTTGACTCCAATATTGAGAGCGAGATCGGTCGAATTCAGCTCTAACCGTTTCCTGCTAGTCGAGACATCTAATTTCTTGTAGGCATTCGCGCGATCGCCTAGTTGGTGTAACAATGAGAGCGGATCGCAGTGATGAAAAACCCGCAATGATTTTCAACAGCCGCCCTAGCCCCATAACCCTAGCCCTATAAAATTGTTAAACACAGCCAATTGCTGCGGCTGACAACTGATAGCCGATCGCCCGCGCGACTTCTGCTTTTCTGCGTTAGGCTCGCAGCCGTGAATCGATTGAGTTCGTGCCGGTCGAGGAAAGATTGCTGTAGAATTAAACGATCCTGCGTTTTGATTGGGGAGACCTCAAAAAGAGTGGCGATCGCATCGGTCAATCCAGCGTGGCCGGTTCGTTCCCGGTCGTGCCTCCCTCCTGAAACGAGTGATGGATAGACAAGTAGCCTTAGAGTTTATCGATCGACTAACATTTGAAAAAACGGGAAAACATTTAAGCGATCTCGAACGAAAAGTTTTTTTGGGGTCTTGGGAAGGGAAAACCTACGAGAAAATCTATCCGATCAATCCTCAATATGTTGAAAAAGATGTCGGATACAAACTTTGGAAAAAGCTCTCTAAAGTATTAGGCGAAAAAGTTAAAAAGAAAACGATTAAAGGAGCCATCGAACGAGCGCGAAACTACGACGAGCTTCGGATTACTGCCTCCTCGATCGACAGGGAAAAAAAGTCGGTTTCTCGAACCCAAACCCTCTTTATTTCTCACCAAAAAGAAGAACCTGACTTGAGTGTGGCGATCGAACTCGGTCGGGCAGTACTTCAGGCTGGATATCAAACCAATTTGGGTCGAGATGAATTAACCCAAATTGACGAACAATTGCAACAGTGCGATTATTTTATCTTATTTCTATCTCCCCAATCCGCTGGGAGCGAGATGGCCATCGAGCAGTTGCGACGCATCAAAGAATTGCGGGATTCTCGGGGGACATCCAAACCGATGGCGATCGCGATTCGGATCGACTGTCCCAGGCATTTCCCCCTCAACCACGATCTGCGGGAGTATCTCCACAGCAGCTATCAATACGAATGGCACTCCAACGCAGATACCCCAGAGCTGCTCCGCTCCGTTTTGACGTTGCTCGTCCAAAATGAGATCGCACCGCCTCCAGTGACATTAGCATCCCCCTTAGATTTGACGAATCAGGGGCGCGAGAGCCTGACGATGTTCGATTCGCGACCTTTACCCGTTGCCGAACCCGAGTTGCCCAGCGGACAAGTGCGGTTGGCCAGTGCCTTTTACATCGAGCGATCGCCTAACGAAAAACTCTGCTACAAAGAAATCGCCACTCCAGGAGCGCTAATTCGGATTAAGGCCCCGCGACAAATGGGAAAAACCTCCCTGATGGCACGCATTCTCTACGATGCTCGAGAGCGCGGATACCGAACGGCTCCCCTAAGTTTTCAACACGCCGATACAGCGGTGTTTACCAATTTAAACCAGCTTCTTCAGTGGTTTTGTGCCAAGATTTCTCGCAAGCTGCGGCTGCCTTACCAAGTAGACGATCGTTGGAGCAGTTACTTTGGGAGCAAAGACAACTGTACGGCGTATTTTGAAGATTGTTTGCTCTGCGATACGGAAGCACCTTTGGTTTTAGGTTTAGATGAAGTCGATCGAGTTTTTCAACATCCCAAAATTGCCGATGACTTTTTTGGCTTGCTCCGCGCCTGGTACGAAGAAGCTGGGTACGGCGATGGCAATAGTAAGTTGTGGCAGCAGCTGCGTTTAGTGGTCGTACATTCAACAGAAGTATACGTCCCGTTGAATGTGAATCAATCGCCCTTTAACGTGGGATTGCCTATCGAGCTGCCAGAATTCAATTTAGGGCAGGTGCGAGATCTCACCCAACGCCACGGACTTCAGTGGTCTAGAACCCAAGTGGAGCGGTTGATGGGGTGGGTAGGCGGTCATCCCTATCTGGTGCGGTTGGCGTTGTACCATATTTCTCAAGGGCAACTGACCCTCGACGAATTATTGCAAACTGCGGCAACGGAGGCGGGACTCTACGGCGATCACCTGCGCCGCCACCTCTGGAGTTTGCAGAAACACCCGGAGTTAGCTTCGGCTTTCGGCCGGGCGATCGCGAGTTCGACGGCGGTAGAACTCGAATCGGCGATCGCCTTCAAGTTGCACAGCATGGGGCTGGTTCACTTGCAGGGGAACTACGTGACGCCTCGATTCGAGTTATATCGCCAGTATTTTGTCGATCGACTTGGGGAGAGGAATTCGGAATTCGGAGTTCGGAGTTCGGAAAGGGGAGAATTTGGAGAAATGGGGAAATCTTAAAGGGTTTTGCTCCCCTGCCTCCCCGACCTCCCAACTCCCAAGGTTCCCTACTTCCGGGCGAGGAGTTGACTGATTTGGGCTTCCAATTCCGATTGACTCCATACGGTGAGAATAAAGACCTCTTGCACGGTTTTTCCTTGACGGGCGATGAGCTTGAACCCTCCACGAATCGGGACGGAGACACGCAATTTTAATTTTGGAGTATGACCTTTGACTCGTCCGATAACCCCAGGAGTAATGGTTTGGATTCCATTGAATTTGGTGAGGCGCTCCAAAATGGGAATCAAACCGGGAATGTGGGTTGAGTGATTGAGCACCAACCGACCGGGGGCGGGTTTATTCATAACGAGTGATGTGAGGACGACTTCTTTGATTAGAACACACCCTCCCGAACTTGGGGAGGCAACTAACGATCGAGGTTCGTGTCGGTATCTGAAACCGTGACGATTTCTCCGGTTTGTCCGGTCGCTTTCACTTTGTACAGAGCCTGCTCGATCGCCATGAGGAACGTTTCGGGAATGCTATCTCGATCGGGAATCATCGTTCCCACCCCCAAGCTCAGAGTAAATCGATTTCCCCCGATTGTTGCCACGGCAAGCTCGATCGCCTCCGCCACGTCAATGGCACCCCGAGCGGTGGTGTTGGGTAAAATCACTGCGAACTCGTCTCCTCCGTAGCGAGCCACCACATCCGCCGGACGGTTGAGAGTTTGACCGATCTCGCGGGCAATTTGTCGGAGGCACTCATCTCCTGCTTGAGGGCCATTCATCTCGTTGTACTGTCTGAATCGATCGATATCGCCGACGATCAGGGAGAGTGGCAACTGTTCTCGTGCCATTCTCAACCATTCTTGACGCAGGTAGTTGTCGAACTTACCCCGATTCGCCACTTGGGTCAAACCATCAATGTCGGTGAAACGCTGTAACTCCTGGTTGGCATTTTGAAGTGCTTGATTGGCATTTTGGAGCGCGTGGTTTGCTTTTTGGAGGGCAGTTTCGACTTGACGCCGATCGTTAATTTCTTGCTTGAGCTGTCCGTTTTGACGCTCGAGTTGCTGCTGTAGCCTGCGGATGGTAAGTTGATTTTCGACCCGGACTAAGACTTCTTCAAATTTGACGGGCTTGGTAATGTAGTCGGCTCCCCCGACTTGGAAGGCTCGAACGATATCGATCGCTTCATTAAGGGCGCTCAGAAAAATGACGGGAATCGAACGGACATCTTCGAGTTCTTTAAGCTGCCCGCAGACTTCATAGCCATCTAAATCTGGCATTCTTACATCGAGTAAAATCAGATCGGGCGGATTCGATCGAGCAGCATTTAAGGCGATTTGACCGTCGATGGCTCGGCGTACTTCATATCCTTGTTCTGTTAGAAGCGTTGATAAAAAGCGCAGATTTTCGGGTCGATCGTCTACGACGAGAATACTTCCTTTCATTGCCCAAAGCGGGTGGTAATGTATTGGGATGCACTACC
This sequence comes from Zarconia navalis LEGE 11467, assembly GCF_015207075.1. Taxonomy (GTDB): domain Bacteria; phylum Cyanobacteriota; class Cyanobacteriia; order Cyanobacteriales; family Geitlerinemataceae; genus Zarconia; species Zarconia navalis. The sequence goes on along the minus strand of NZ_JADEXN010000009.1, from coordinate 14,630 downwards.
CATCTAAGCTTTACCTCCCCAACTCGACCGGCTTTTCATAGACCTAATTTCACCAGGAATTAAGGTTGTCAAGACCCAGTCAGGCTGGATGTTGCCCCGATCTCGAGGGTTTTATTTGGCTTTGGGAACAGAACCGCAGTTCAAACCCAAGTGACTGTTAAGTCTCACCTCATCAATGCGATCGCGACACTATTCAGTGTGACATTCTTTGCTCCCCCCGGCAAAAATTTGGGGAGGAAATATGAAAAGGGAGAACGATCGAGATCGTTCTCCCTTTAAAATAAATCTTGCCATCGGTCATGCCAGGCTCGCAATCGCTAAACGCAAGAGTAGAGCAAGCTGGGCAAACACGACTCTTCTAGCCTCGTTCGTTTCTTACCGTGTCGAATGTAGATAGGTTATCGGAGCCAATTTTCGACATCCCAACATCCTTAATCAAACAGACGTTAGCTGAGGAAAAAGACCCCTCTGCCGGGATCTTCAAAGCTGACTTCGATTGAATCGATGCCCTCGACAAATGCGACTAAGTCGCCCCCCGTCGAAATACTGATACCGCTAACGGGGACTCCGGCAAAGCTCAAGGTTTCTCGGAAAACATCGTATCCTTGGGGACTACCGGCCAAAAGTAGTTCGTCCTCGCCGCGATCGAAGTTTTGAACGTAGGCATAGTCAGTACTGCCACCACCGAGATAGAATGCAGCGACATTGGCATTTAAGGGGTTGCGACCCGTACCCAGGTGAAAGGTATCGTTACCGAGGGGAAGACCGGTGAGAACATCCACTTCCCCAGTCCCGAAGCTAGTGGGGACGAAGAACGAATCGCCGACTCGCTGAGTCCGCACATCCACATCCACGCCGATAATCTCGTTGAGTTCGCCAACGCCGGTGAGGATATCGTCACCATCAGTTCCGGAGAAGAGCGCCTCAAACCGACTCAAGCGTCCCACCCGATTGTAGTGAGCCGCACCGGAGGAGAACTCACCTCGGGCAACGGCCCCGCCGACTTGAGGGTAGAAGGACAAGTAATAGTTTTCGTCAAATCCGGCGATATCGGGAACGACAGGTGCTCCCGGACGATTTTCCCGCGCGCCGAATTGGATGAAGTGATCGAGGCCGGAACTAAAGGCTCCCGCACCGACGGCTCCTGCGACATCGGGGTTTTGTTGCAGGTACAGACCTTCGTTCCAATAGGGTGAAACGTTGGTTTCTCCTTCCCTCAAACCCGCTTCTTGAAAATGGTGGAAGCCTGACTTAAACGCTCCAGCTATCACCGCCGCTCTAACATCGGGGCGAGCATTGAGATAGGATGTCTCATCAAAAATATTAAAGCTCATAGCCAATGGAAATTAATTAGTGTTTCTCAAATTTTGCGTGCGGAGCGCGTTCGATCGCGCGTAGGAAGCTCACCGTATTTTCTCGTGGGTTTAAGACGAGTAAAATTGGAGAAATTAGACTCAATATTTTTTACAGTCAAAAAATAAGTTTCGATCGAAACGAAAACTGTAGGTTATAAACTACATAGCAACCTGTACGAGATTAATGACTATTCTAATTTTTTTAATACTATCGAGCCATATTTTTTCTGCGAACTTTATTGTTCGATCGAGCTGAAGCAATTTCAGGATTAAGAATCTACATTTTCCGAAAACTACACAAAATCTTATTCGATCGCTAACACATCATCATCTACAATCGGAAAAATTTTTCTTTCCTTGTCGCAAGACATACTACAAAAAACAACCCGTTGAAAATTGAGTAAAAATGTATTTTTGTGCAAAGGATTTATCGCGATCCGGCAATTCTTACGATCTCTTTCGGTAGGAAAGATTCAAAAAAGCAGAATACCTCAATCGAGAAAAATATATTATCGTATTAAGTAAGATATTCACTCTCGACTTTATCGGGTTCTCTAACACCCAAGGTATAATTTTTAGCCAAAGGGAAAATGTTAGAGAAAATATAAATCCGAATATGTAATGGCAAACCCAAGTTTATCAAAATCCGCAACGTTCAAAGTTCTGGTCGTTGACGATCATGAAATTGTCCTGGGAGGAACGATCGATCTGCTAAAACAGCAGTACCCAGATGCAGAAGTCTTCACTGCTCAAACGGCTCGGTCGACATTAGAGCAAGTCCAAAAAGTTCATCCGGACTTAGTGGTCATGGATTTATCCATCCCAGAAACCGAAGCCCAGACGGCGCGTATCGATACGGGAATTCAAGTTCTGCGAACCCTGATGCAGACCTACTCCAACCTCAATCTCGCGGTGCAAAGCACCTACGTTCGCTCTCTAGTGCGAATTCGACCGGAAATCGACGCTCACAAAGGAGGTTTTACCGCGATCGATAAAAGCCTTTCGAGCCAGGATATGCTGACCCGACTCGATTGGGCCCGGCAGGGGGTCACCCATACCAAAGACATTAAAGGAGTGCAAACCGGACTTGAGGTCAAACCCGAGTGGTTGACCCTGCTAACCCTCGCGTTTGGAGAAGGGTTGCAAGATAAGGCGATCGCCAAACGGATGCAAGTTTCCGAACGCACGGTACGCCATTACTGGACGAAAGTTCAAGATGTTTTGGAAGTCTATCCCGAAGAAGGCAAAAATATCCGCATTCAAACAGAAATGCGAGCTAGAGAAGAAGGATTAATTGATTAGATTCCTCGTTTCCATCTGTAAAAAGTTACTTGTAGAAGCTCGTGCGGCGTGAGATTTGGCAAACAATTAAGCAAGAACTAGCCCTATGGAGGGTTGGAGCATTGCCGGGACTGGCTGTTATCGGTCTGGCGACGATCGCGCGGCTGACGGGTTCGTTGCAATTCCTCGAATGGGGGGCGATCGATCTTTTTTTGCGCCTGCGTCCGATGGAAACCCGCGACGAGCGAGTTACCATTATCGGGATCGATCGCGAAGATATCGAGCGGTTGGGAACCTATCCCGTTCCCGACGGCGATTTGGCCCGGTTGCTGCGACGCATCAATGCCTACAAACCGATCGCCATCGGACTTGACATTTCCCGAGAACTCCCCGTCGAACCCGGTCATCGGGAATTGCTCGATGCTTTGCAAGAGACTCCCTACACCATTGCTGTCGAACGGGTGCGTCCCAAGCAAAGTTCCGTACCCAATTTACCTTCAGAACAAATTGGATTTTCCGATTTTCCTCTCGATGCCGACCTTCACGTTCGGCGCTACTTCTTAGGAATGCCAAATCCGAGAAACCAGGGAGAGTATAAATTTGCCCTATCAATGCGTCTAGCGGAAATTTATCTCGAAACCACCGAAGATCTGATCCTCGATAACGGCATTCGCGATCCGGTGGCCATGCGCTTTGGCGATACAGAGTTTCCCCGCGTCTTTCCCAATTCTGGAGGGTACGTGGGAACGGACGCAGGCGGCGTGCAAGTTCTGCTCAATTTTCGCAATCACCCCGAGGCCTTTCGCATCCTCTCCCTCCAGGATTTAGAAACGGGAAATTTCGAGGTGGATTGGCTGCGCGATCGCATTGTTTTGATTGGCGTTACCGACCCGATTTATCAAAGTCAAATCCAAACCTCGGCGATTGCCGGGTTGAAGCCTGGGAGTATCAGCGGGGTGGAATTTCAAGCCCACGCCGTCAGCCAAACGCTTTCTGCGGTTCTCGACGGTCGATCGCTCCTAAGAACTCTCCCAGACGGGTGGGAGTATCTGTGGATTTTTAGCTGGGGATTTGTGGGGATCGCGATCGGCCATCACACCCGATCGCTCCTGCAAAATATTGTCGGAGTCGGCCTTGCCAGTATCAGTTTGCTCGGAACCAGTTATGGGGTCCTGGGATGGGGTTGGTGGCTGCCAGCGGTTCCCCCCTTGTTAACTCTATATCTAGGCAATTTCGTATACACCACCTTTTGCGAGTACGATAAAGCGTTGCGATCGAGAATCCAAGAGCGCCAGCGCACCATCGAGCAAACCTTTAACGTCATTCATAACGGGCCTTTGCAAACCCTAGCCAATCTTTTGAGACACGTACGAGACTGGGATTGGGGTCAACCAAAGCTCGTTGGCGAACTCGAAAAGCTCAATCAAGAACTGCGAGCGCTGGGGGAACCCTTAGAACGAGAAATTCTCACCCGAGAAGACAGTTTGTATTTGGGGAGCGGACATAAGCTCGATCTCAATTCTCCTATGCACGAACTGTTTTACGAAGTTTACAGCTCGACTTTAGAGCGAGATTTTCCTGGCTTTAAAAGCCTCAAAATTAAAGCCAGAACCTTTGAGGAACTCGACTCGACCTCCTTGAGTCCCGATCGCAAACGGGAACTGTGTCGGTTTCTCGAAGAAGCGCTGTGTAATGTGGGGAAGCACGCCATCGGTGCAACTCGCCTGAGCGTGACGGGAACCGAACAAAATGGTTGGTACGCTTTGCGCATTACCGATAACGGACCGGGCATCTACTCGCTATCAGTTGGTCGAGGAACCAAACAGAGCCAAAATCTCAAAACGCGACTGGGCGGACAATTCAGACGCGAGTCTCATTCTCCGAAAGGAACGTTGTGCGAATTGAGCTGGCCTGTGGCAAAACCTCGACCCAATCTATTCAGTCGATTGAAGTTTTAAGACCTTAAATACAGAGTATGATGACTCACATTTGGTGTTGTTTTCCCAAACTTAGAGAGGGTAAACTCCTCACAAGCTGCACCCTGATTTTATGGATGGCAATCGCCACAGCAGCTTTGGCTCGATATAACCCACCTCCTCAACCCCCCCCGACAGATCCCGGTGGCTCGACAAGTTGGACGAGTCCGACTAGGTCGTTGTCATAGGCGACCCAAACCCGAGAATCGTTTGACTCAACGATTCTCGCGATCGGTCGTGGGAGCCGGGGAAAAAGACTTATCGATTTTCTCTGGCTCGATGGCATTTTCAGAGTGCGACGCGCTCGTATATCGATCTCTTGCTCCGGTAGAGAATTGAGGGCGCGTGCCCGATGGGACTCACCTTTTGATGTCTCCGGCTCAATTCCGAAAAGCGTATTGTGCCATCTTTGTCAAGATAAAGCGACGAACCCAGAAGAGAGTCTGTGTAAAAATCCAGATTGCGATCGCTTCTAGGGAAAAGGATACATCGGGTGAAATTTCGTACGGGCAGAAGGGTTGGCCCGCACAGCAACTGAATTTCTCCAAATTTGGAGAAATTCGACGAGACAATATCCGCAAGAATACGGATTTGGCGCGCTTATAGAAAGTTTAAGATAAAAGGCAGATCTCGAACGCTCTCGGTTAGAATAAAGTCGATCGAACAAGGAGGATATGACCAATGAAGCGCGGTCTCGCGATCGGCACCGCTTTAAGCCTGATACTCATCACCCCAGGCCATGCTGGCGCGAATCGTAATAATTCCGACGATCTACCGCCTAATACGGGTGGGAGATCGGGAGGTTCGCGCGGATGCAGCTACCAAAGTGCTGTTAATTCCAGCGTACCCGCACTGGTTCTACTGGCTCCTGCTCGATCTCGCTCGCAAACAATTTCAACTCGTCCCACTTTTGCCTGGTTCGTGCGGGATCGGGAGTCTTTGCCGATGGAATTTCGCCTCTACGAATACGATCCGGTCAGTTCGGATGCCAAGTTGGTGGCGGAAATTCTCGATGAAAACTTTAAAAGCGCACCCGGAATTATGACCCTTTCCCTCTCCGAGACCATGCCTCAGCTGGCGGTGGGTCGTAAGTATCTATGGCAGGTCGAATTGGTCTGCGATCGCCACCGACCTTCGGGAAATCCGTTTGCCGATGCGGAAATTGAAGTGGTTGCCCCGTCACCGGCGTTGGACGATCGACTCGAACGGGCGAAAAACGAACTCGACCGGGTCGCACTCTACGAGGAGAAAGACCTCTGGTACGATGCCCTCGCCGCAGTGTTGAGGGATAGTTCCGACAGTCAACTCGAAAACTGGAGATCGACTCTGCTCGATCGCGTCGCACAAGGCGAAGCCGAAAGCGAGCAGTTTCAACAGAGTCACATTCATCGCATTCAACGGTGAGGAAAGCCCGACCGCGCCACCGGGATTGAGAATTCGTGGGTTTTCGACTTGCAGATCGCTATCCGATGAAGAATAGTCGGGACATCAACGATACATCGACCCAACGATTGCCCTGAGAATTGACAAGCGATCCGCCATCGGGTTTTGTGTATCTCTTGTCACCGATTTCCTAACTCGATCGTCGCATTTGAGGAAATCTTGACAAAAAATTAACCTAAGCTTAACTGCTGCTTAACGTTGGAAATCAATAAAGATGGGAATACTGGTTATGTGCTGGGTCACCATTTCTCAGGTGTGCAACACAGACCTTTGCTCCTACACACATTTGCGTTATCTCCATACGTACTGAAGACCAAACCTATGATTTTCAACATGAAAGTGAAGCGCCTGACTCTTTGTGGGTTAGCCGGAGTCTTAGCCACCCTAACTCTTGCAGCCTGTAGTGGTGGAGGCGGCGAAACATCCACCTCAGAAACAACCGATGCCAGTAGCGAAGCCGCTAGCAGATCGGGGGGTGTTGACGTTCAAATCGATGGTTCGAGTACCGTCTTCCCCATCTCCGAAGCCATGGCCGAAGAGTATCAAAACGACAGTGGTAAAAGAGTCACTGTGGGCGTATCCGGTTCCGGTGGCGGATTCAAAAAATTCTGCGCTGGGGAAACGGATATTTCCAATGCTTCTCGTCCGATCAAAGAGTCGGAGGTGGAGTTGTGTGCCGAAAACGGTATCGAGTACGTCGAGATTCCCGTAGCCTTCGACGGCGTGTCCGTTGTTGTGAATCAAGCCAACGACTGGGCAACCTGCCTCAAGCCCGAAGAATTAGCTATGATGTGGGAGCCTACCGCTGAAGGTCAAATTACCAACTGGAGTCAGATTCGCGCCGAATTCCCGGATGTCGAACTGGGCTTGTACGGCCCCGGCACCGACTCTGGAACCTACGATTACTTCACCGATGCCACCACCGGAGAAGAAGGGGAAAGCCGAGGCGACTATACCGCCAGCGAAGATGATAACGTTATCGTTCAAGGGGTACAGGCAGAAGATGGTGCTTTAGGCTTCTTCGGCTACGCTTATTACGAAGAGAACAAAGACACCCTCAAAGTGGTGGAAATCGAAAATTCTGCCGGCGAGTGCGTTGCCCCGAGTTCGGAAGTCATCTCCGATGGCAGCTACAATCCCCTCTCCCGTCCGATTTTCTTCTACGTCAGCAAATCTGCCCTAGAATCGAATCCGGCGGTTAAAGAGTTTGCCGAGTACCAAATCGACTCAGCGAACGAGGAATTGATTACCGAAGTCGGTTACGTTCCCTTGCCCGATGATATCCTAACCAAAGTGCAAGAGCGTTTGGATACTGCCAAGACCGGCTCGATTTTTGAAGGTGGTTCTTCTGTGGGTGTCAAACTCTCCGACAAGCTCTAATTGCGATTGTTGGTTAGTTAAGCCAGCGCTTATTTTCTGGGGGAAGTGAAAAGATACCGATCGCTAGATGCGATCGCATCCCCCAGACTCCGGGCAACTGTCATTGAATTTTCTAGTGCATCTACTTTTACGGATGGTTGAGTATTACCTGCGCTTGTCGTCAGATTGAGATAATTGAATCGACGGCCCTGGATACTCTCTGGCCATCCTGACGATTTTTCCATATCTACAAGGTGCCCAAAGGATGAGTATACGATCTCAATCTGGGCTTTATGCCGTTTTTCGCGGTTTTCTAGAATGACAACCGAATTTCCATCAACGCCTACGTCCGATCTCTGGAAACCCAATCGCCAGAGGAGCCAACGAGTCGAACTAATCGTCAAACTGATTTTCGGCGCGTTTGCCTTTGTTTCGATCGTCACCACCCTTGGCATCATCGAAACTCTAATTTTTGAAACCTTTAAATTTTTTCAGGAAGTTTCCCTGTGGCAGTTTTTAACAGACGATAAATGGACACCTCTGTTTAAGAGTGCCAAATTTGGAATTTTCGTCCTCATCAGCGCCACGGTGATGACTTCCACCATTGCCATTTTGGTGGCCTTGCCCCTAGGACTGCTTTCAGCGATTTGTTTGAGCGAATATGCCACCCCCAAAGTGCGGGGCATCCTCAAACCCGCTCTAGAAATCCTTGCTGGAGTCCCGACAGTGGTATACGGATACTTCGCGCTGCTGTTCGTTACTCCCCTGTTGCAAAAATTCGTTCCCGGCTTGCAAGGATTTAATGCCCTCAGCGCCGGTATGGTTCTTGGAATCATGATTACGCCCCTGGTGGCATCCTTGAGCGAAGATGCCATCTATTCAGTCCCTCGCAGCTTGCGCGATGGAGCTTATGCTTTAGGGGCCACGAAGCGGGAAACCATCACTTCTGTCGTCCTTCCCGCCGCCCTATCGGGTATCGTTTCCTCCTTAATTCTGGCGATTTCGCGGGCGATCGGCGAAACGATGATCGTCACCCTCGCCGCCGGACAAAACCCGCGATTGGGACTCAATCCGCTGGTTCCGGTGATGACGATGACGGCTTTTATCGTTCAGGTGAGTTTGGGAGATACGCCTGCTGGATCGCTGGCTTACAAAACTATCTATGCAGTGGGGATGACTCTTTTTACAATCACCCTAGCTTTGAATGTGTTTAGTTTTTGGTTCGTGCGCCGTTTCCGGGAGAAATACGAATGACTATCGATAATCCTCAGAATTTCGGCAGCGATCGCCCTTCTGAAGCTTCTAACTTTAACATCAATCTGGCCGGGCGATACAAGCTCGATCGCATCTTCGAAAGTCTGACCTGGATTGCCGTGGCGATCGCCTTGTTGGTACTCGCGACCCTCATCATCGACGTGTTAGCTGACGGATTGCCCCGCTTGAGCTGGGATTTCCTCAACAACTTCCCCTCTCGCAAACCGGAACAAGCGGGATTGAAATCTGCCCTGTTCGGGACGATTTGGGTGATGAGCGTCGTGGCGGCTGTCTCGTTTCCCCTCGGCGTGGGGGCGGGGATTTTCCTCGAAGAGTTTGCCGGCGATAATTGGCTCACTCGGATTATCGAGATTAATATCAACAACCTGGCAGGGGTTCCCTCCATCATCTACGGCTTGTTGGGGCTGCAAGTTTTCGTGCGGTACATGGAACCGCTCACGGGGGGACGCAGCATTCTCTCGGGAGGCTTTACCCTGGCGCTGCTGATTTTGCCAATTATTATCGTCTCGACTCGCGAAGCCCTGCGGGCGGTTCCCGATAGCTTGCGTTTGGCGGGTTTTGCCCTGGGAGCGAATCGCTGGCAAGTGGTGCGAGAGCACGTGTTTCCGCTCGCCATTCCCGGAATTCTCACCGGAACCATTTTGGCTTTGTCTCGAGCAATTGGGGATACCGCGCCTTTGATTACCATTGGAGCGCTAACATTTATTTCCTTCCTACCCGAAGGCTTGCAAAGTCCCTTTACCGTCCTGCCGATTCAAGTGTTTAACTGGGTATCGCGGCCTCAACGAGAGTTTCACGACAATGCGGCAGCCGGAATTATCGTCTTGATGGTGGTGTTGCTGCTAATGAACGCGACGGCTGTCTTCTTGCGAAATAGGTTCCAGAAAAAAGCGAGTTGAGTGTTGTTTTCCGCAAGCACTTAGCACCTAATCTTACTGTCGTTCCCACTCACTCAATATGATTTCCAATTCTTCTCATCCCGTTACCACCCAAGCCGCTCTAACTGCCGAAGATGTTAACGTCTATTACGGCTCCAATTTAGCAGTTCGCAACGTTTTTCTCGAAATTCCTAAAAACAGAGTTGTTGCCTTTATCGGGCCCTCGGGTTGCGGTAAAAGCACGATTCTGCGGTGTTTCAATCGGATGAACGATCTGATCCCCGGAGCGCGCGTTGAAGGTAAAATTACGTTTAAGGGACAGAACCTATACGCCAAAGGGATCGATCCGGTAGAGACTCGCCGCTATATCGGGATGGTGTTCCAGAAGCCCAACCCGTTTCCCAAAACGATTTACGAGAACATTGCCTTCGGCGCTCGGATTAATGGCTATCAAGGCAATATGGATGAATTAGTAGAGCGATCGCTCCGGGGTGCGGCTCTCTGGGATGAGGTGAAGGACAAACTCAAAGGCAGCGGTTTGGCTTTATCTGGAGGACAGCAGCAGCGTCTTTGCATCGCCCGCGCGATCGCTGTCGAACCGGAAGTGATTTTGATGGACGAACCTTGCTCGGCCCTCGATCCCATTTCGACGCTGCGGGTGGAAGAGTTGATTCACGAACTCAAGCAGCAGTACACGATCGTCATCGTCACCCACAATATGCAACAAGCCTCTCGGGTCTCCGATCTGACAGCATTCTACAATGCCGAAGCGACAGAAACCGGCAATAAAATCGGATACTTGGTGGAATACGACCAAACTCAAACTATTTTCCACAATCCCACCGAAAAAGCCACTCAAGAGTACGTCAGCGGGCGTTTTGGTTGATGGGAGCGGACGATTTCAAATCTCAGCCGTATCGATTCAAATGGGTATTTGGGATCGGGTTTGAACCTTAACCCTCTTGCAGTCCCCACCTAAATGGAAAATGTTAGGTGGGGTTTCTAATGACTGGAGTTTAGACCAAATTCTAGAACTGAAAGTTGTATTGAGTGTGTTGTAGGCACAGAGGCACTACCCCGACTCGATCGCTCTAATGTGGCGGAGTATTAGAATAGAGTTTTTATCCTCTTTTTCAGGTGTACGCAAGAAGAACCAATGAGCGATCGCAACCCTGGTTTCAGACGGAAGAAGGGCCTCAAATTTTGGGGTTGGGTGGTTGTTGGGTTGGCGATCGTGCTGGCAGTTTGGAGTGTGGGGGGTAACTACGTCGCCTCTCGACAAGCACGGGAAATCGATCGGGATTTGGCAGAATTTGCTCGGCAATTTCCCAATACGGAACCGAACGATTCGGCGCTGAAGCTGGCGGCATTGGTTGCGAAATTGGGAGTTGGTGCGGGAGGCACTGTTTTCGAGTTCGATCGCTATATGGGATCTTCTGCTGATTTTAGCCCTTCAGAAGTCGATCGAAAAGAATTTGGAGATATTCAGGAAGAACTGACAGATTACCTAAACGCTCAGATTAGCAAACCTGACGATACGTTCGATCCGCCTTCAGAGAAATGACAGCGCTATCTCGCTTCAAAACAAGCCATCTTAGCCGAAATTCGCCAGCAGGTGTTAAGCAATGAAGCACCGCAGTTGGGAACGGATATTAGCTACCTTTTAGAAGGAGATTTTACAGCACCTTTACCTGGTTATTTATGGCACGCTAGTTTACAGAAAGTTTTAGCTTTGGATATCTTACAAAAGTACCGCCAAGGGCAGACAGAAGACGCCACCCAGATGCTGGAAGTTTCCTGGGAAATCAATCAGTCTTTGACGGAACAACCCTACCTGATATCACAACTTGTGGCTTTGATTGTGAGTCAGTATCAAGTTGGAGTGATGCGAAAAATCGATAATCTTCCGGCTCAGTGGCAGGAGTACTTGCGAGAGCGCGATTACCTCGATTCGATATTGACATCCTTAGAGGGAGAAGCTGTTTATTCTTTTAAATTTGGGCAGCACTTTCTTTGGCAACTCTCTAAGTCCTCATTTAAAGAGGTATTACAAGAACAATTGTACTTAGACACTCCCCTTTTAACTCTCTTTATTTTGTTTAAGCCAGTCATCAAACCTTATATTCGATTTTCTGCAATCGACACGCATCGAGCCTATCGCGCTGGTTGCGAATGCAAATGAAAGAGGAGGAAATTCGCAAATGGCAGCTTCAGTAAGACCGGATTTTCGCTTGCCGATCGATGAATCTCGCTATTTTTTCGGACGCAAAAACTTACTGACCCAAGTCGAGCGATCGCCCTTTCGGGTCAGAATTCTCTTGGGCGGACGGCGGCTGGGAAAAACCAGTACGCTCAATGCCATCAAACGGAATCTTTTGAGTTTGGGAAAGAGCGAACGCCAAGCTTTACCGGTTCTATTTAATTTACAACAAGAACGACCCAACAGCTTAGAACAATTTCGATATCTTCTAATTGCCAGATTACAAGAAGCATTTGCACAGCATCAAACAGGACGCGAATCCAATTGTCAAAAAACGTATCGTCGATTTCTCAGGCAAATTCCCGGTGGTTCGATCGATGTTGGTTTACCTAAAGTTGGGGTGAAGTTAAATGTTACCAATCCTGATTGCGATCGCGCCTTAATTCACGAGGACTTTCGACAAGATTTATTGAAAACGATCGCGCAACTGCACAAGAAACAATTTCATGGCGTTTGCTTTCTTTTAGATGGCTCGGAATTCATCGTTTCTCAAGATTGGGCAAACGATGCTTGGAGTTATTTCCGCGCCTTGAAAGATACCGATACGGCGCTCAAACCCTTCGTGGGATTTGTCTTCTCCGGCTATCGCGACTTGAAAGATTACCAGCAGAAAGTGGGTTCTCCCCTGCTCAATATTGCCGAAGTTGAATGGTTAGGAACCCTAACGGAATCAGAAACGCGATCGCTGGTTGCTTACCGAAGTCAAGAAGAACAGATTTCGCTAACAGAATCAGAAGTCGATCTTGTCCTTGAATGGGGAGGATGTCACCCTTACTTAACCCAACAATTACTCAACGAAATTTTTGACAATCGGCATCAAAATCAATCTCAATCTCAATCTCCCGATCGTTTGATGTTCCATCTCATCCGCCAACACGATCGAGATTTTTCCGCCTGGTGGGATGAAGATAAGCGCACCTATGGCTTTGGCAAAGCCGAACAATTCGTATATCTGGCATTGCTCGATTGCCGAGAGGGAAGCGTCGAAACCTTGGTTCCACCCACAACACTCAGTTTTGGCGAAGTTGCTGACTCGTTAGAAGTGTTGGCGGGTTCTGGCGTCATTCGCCACGTAGAGGACGATCGATATCGAATAGGTGCCAAACTCTTCGAGGAATGGGTGGTGGAAGAGAGAAGGTTGAAAGAGTAGCGATCGCAACCCTCAGTATTTTCGAGATATTCATCCCTTTATGGACATTCACACATGAGGGCTGTTACGACAGATATAGCAATGATGGAAGATGATGCTATTGTCTTGGCACTGGCACAAATATTGCGATGCGATCGTCTTCCTGACACGATCGCTGAAATCAAAATATGGTTAAAGGAGAAATTAAGAAATAATTAAGTTAGAGGAGGCAGTATCTTTGCGATCGTGCTTTACGAAAAGATACAGTATCAAAGTCATCCCCTTTTGCCCCTAACTGTAGGAATCGTATCGAACCCATGATGCCCAATTCTTCCCCTGCCCTTGACCTTTCCGTGCCATCGGACAAACCCGAAGAAGCCTGCGGTGTATTTGGTGTATACGCACCGGAAGAAGATGTTGCCAAACTGACCTATTTTGGCTTGTATGCCCTTCAACACCGAGGTCAAGAATCTGCTGGAATTGCCACCTTTGAGGGCAGCAAACTCCATGTTTACAAAAATATGGGATTGGTCTCCCAGGTGTTTAACGAGTCGACTTTATCGGAACTACCGGGGGATTCCGCGATCGGTCACACCCGCTATTCCACGACGGGTTCGAGCCACGTCGGTAACGCTCAGCCCGTGGTGGTGGAAACTCGCCTCGGTTTTCTAGCCCTTGCACATAATGGAAATATTGTCAATGCAAACCAGCTACGGGAGGAGTTGCAGCAACAGGACTGTCATTTTACCAGCACCAGCGATACGGAAGTCATCGCCAGGGCGATCGCTCGTGAAGTCAATGGTGGCAAAGACTGGCTAGAAGCAACCACAACGGCTTTGACCCTTTGTCGGGGGGCATTTAGTTTGACCGTTGCCACCCCCATTGGCATTATGGGAGTACGAGATCCCAACGGTATCCGTCCCCTAACCCTCGGAGTCCTCGACGGAAATCCCCAACGTTACGTTCTCGCGTCGGAAACCTGCGGACTCGACATCATCGGTGCGGAGTATTTGCGAGACGTGGAACCCGGAGAACTGGTCTTTCTCTCGGAAGCGGGTTTATCCTCCATCCACTGTGCGATGCGACCGCAACCCAAACTTTGCGTTTTCGAGATGATCTACTTCGCTCGTCCCGATAGCATTATGAACGAGGAAAGCTTGTACAGCTATCGAATGCGAATCGGACAAATTCTCGCCAAAGAATCCCCTGCGGATGTGGATATGATTATCGGGGTTCCCGACTCGGGGATTCCCGCCGCCATTGGCTTTTCTCGCGCTTCGGGGATATCCTATGCTGAAGGGTTGATTAAAAACCGCTACGTAGGGCGCACCTTCATCCAACCCACCCAACATATGCGAGAGGTGGGCATCCGGATGAAACTCAACCCCCTCAAAGACGTACTCGACGGCAAGCGGGTTCTGATCGTCGATGATTCGATCGTTCGGGGAACCACCAGCCGCAAAATTGTCAAAGCCCTGCGGGATTCGGGGGCGACGGAAGTGCATATGCGAATTTCTTCGCCCCCCGTGACTCATCCCTGTTTCTACGGTATCGATACCGACAGTCAAGACCAATTGATTGCCGCCACCAAATCTGTTGCCCAAATCGAACGGCAAATTGGGGTAGATTCACTGGCTTACCTCAGTCACCAGGGAATGCTCGAAGCCACTGGAG
>NZ_JADEXN010000266.1 GCF_015207075.1 Zarconia navalis LEGE 11467 | reverse complement strand
TTACAGCCTGTTAATTGGATTTCACCGATTGATTCAATCGGTGATGAGGTTACATCATCATTTTAGTAGTGCATAGTCACGCCTTCTAAATATTCGTTGAACTCGGAGAGTGACAGAAGAGGGATATAGCGCTACGCAGATTAGTTAGGACATTCCTAAATCTTAGAAGCCTCTCACAGTCTACTGTTCCCTGTTCCCTGTTCCCTGTTCCCTGTTCCCCGTTCCCCGTTCCCTAGCGCGTAGCGCTATATATTCGAAAATCGTAGAGGATATCGGATGATTGCCTATAACCGCATACGGTGTTTCCAGAGGCTATTCTTTATCTGTACTTTATATACTCTTATGATGCGACATCTGCGCGCAGATGAAGGCGATCGATCTAAAGAACACCCATGATGGAGATCTCTTAGATCGGGCGATCGCGATCGCGCCGGATCTCAGAGCCAACGACCCAGTGGGGTAAAATAAACTTTATCGATTCCCAATCCAACAATCCTAGCTTGAGGGCAGGTTATTGACCCCAATAGCGACCCAGCAACCGAAAAAACGACGAACTGGCTGGGTTTTGGGTGAAATTTGCGACTCGGAATCGTCATTTATCGATTTGAAGAAGGGTCTGGGTGATGTACGAACGCTTTCAAATTCCGATCGCTCGTTTGTTGGTTTTCCTCGGTCGCGGACTCCTGCTGCTCTTTTTTCTGCTAGGATGCGCAATATCTCCGGCAATATCTCCGGTTTGGGCTTCGGCGATCGCACTTCCTCTCGATGGTGCGATCGCTCGTGTGGATGCGACAGACGTCAAGGTCAGCCTGGGGAGTTCCTCCGGAGAACTGAAGTTTTTTCCCGATCGATTCGAGTTTGTCGCCGGACGAACCTACAAACTGATTCTCGATAATCCCAGTTCTCAAAAACACTACTTTACGTCCAAAGATTTTGCCGATGCCAGTTGGACGCGCAAAGTTGAAGCCGGTAACGTTGAGGTCAAAGGAGCCGTGCGCGAACTCGAACTCAAACCCGCTGCTGAGGCGGAATGGGTGTTCGTACCGATGAAACCGGGAACTTACAAACTCCGCTGTACGATATCCGGTCATGCGGAGGCGGGGATGACGGGAGAAATTACGATCGCCCCTTCCCAATCCCAAGTTTGACCCCAAGTTCGACCCCAAATTGGTACCGCAAATTTGGCCGGGGTTCGCGACTCCGCAACGGTAGAAGGAATCTGTTACCGTATATAAGAGCCGAAGTGGTGCTGTTTCGAGACCCTCGAACGCACAGATGAGAAAGCATCGACGGTGCGATCGCCTAGGCAATCTCAATCGAATTTTTCGAGCAACACCATCGAAACGAGATCTCGTCTAACGGCCTATTTTGATATCGCGATCGTTTCTCAATTCTCGCAATTACTATTCCCAATTTGCCCCCATTTCAAATGAACATTTTTAGCGACCTTCTAGCCAATCCCGCTCCAAAAAAGAAAGTCAAAAGCCAGCTTCCGAGTTTGCAAAAGCAGCGCCGCCGGATTGAAATCAAATCCACGCGCGAAATTGAAATCATGCGGCAATCGGCAAAAATTGTCGCCACCGTTCTCAAGGAAATCTCGGAAATTGTCAAACCGGGAATGACAACGGCAGATTTGGACGCTCATGCGGAAAAACGCATTCGAGAAATGGGGGCAACACCGAGCTTTAAAGGATATTACGGTTTTCCGGCTTCTATTTGCGCCAGTATCAACAATGAAGTCGTCCACGGCATTCCCAATCGCAAAAAAGTAATTTGTTCCGGGGATGTTTTGAAAGTGGATACCGGAGCGTTTTATCAAGGATTTCACGGCGACTCGTGCATCACCATTGCCGTCGAAGAAGTGACCCCCGAGGCAGCGAAACTGATTCGGGTGGCCGAAGAAGCCTTGTACAAAGGAATCGAGCAAGTCAAAGCCGGAAACCGGTTACTCGACTTGGCCGGGGCGATTCAAGACCACGTGGAAGCCAACGGGTTTAGCATCGTTGAAGAGTTTACCGGTCATGGCGTGGGACGCAACCTCCACGAAGAGCCGTCGGTGTTCAACTTCCGCACTCACGAAATGCCAAATGTCAAGTTGCGATCGGGCATGACGTTAGCCATCGAGCCGATCGTCAATGCCGGTTCCAAGCACACCCGCACCCTCTCCGATAAGTGGACGGCGGTGACGGTGGATAATTCTTTCTCCGCTCAGTTCGAGCATACCGTATTGGTGACGGAAGACGGTTACGAAATTTTGACCGATCGCACCAAAGTGTAGCGCAATCGGTTCGGATACTATCGTCAATGACAATAAAAGGGCGAGCATCGGCTCGCCCTTTTTTCTATGCGAATTTTGAAATAGGGACGTTTTTGACGATGCGATCGCCGGTTTGAGATCTCAAAATTCCATCGTCAACAAAATTGTTCCCTCTGTTTTCTCTCCAAACACTTGTACGGGTCGATGGCGATTTTCAATTTTTCGCGGTCATCCTCGTGGATTCACAGGCTTCAGCTCACATCCCTCCCATGAGGGATAAGTATGTCGATTGTTAGGAGAGAACAGATCTATGACACAACCAAACCCAGAAAATCGCATCAAATCCGGTTGTCAAGGTTGCTTAAAATTTTTCCTCATCGGAATGGGTCGATCGAACCAAAAGAAGTACGAGAATGGCTGCAACCTTACGTTGAGATTCCTTAGTTTCTATCGGTTATCGGTCAAAGGCGCTCTGCAATAACTCGCGCATCAGGGGCGCTCGTCCAAAATAATTCTAAATTCATCCCACGGTACGATCGCCCCAACCCTAAAATATAGAGTACTCAGATTCTGCCGCGCCACCATGCAAGTTCGATTCCAAATCCTCCGCCAAAACCGCAACGAAGCGCCTCGTCCCCAAACCTATACCCTAGAAGTCGATCGCAGCGATACAATTCTTACCTGTCTCGATCGCATTAAGTGGGAGATGGATGGTTCTTTGGGCTATCGCAAAAATTGCCGCAATACCATTTGTGGCAGTTGTTCCATGCGCATCAACGGGCGATCGACTTTGGCGTGTAAGGAAAATGTGGGTAGCGAACTCGATCGCCTCCCCATCGACGCAGAACCCACCATCACCATTGCCCCGATGGGAAATATGCCCGTCATCAAAGATTTGGTGGTGGATATGGCGAGTTTTTGGGACAACCTCGAAGCAGTGGAACCCTACGTCAGCAGCCGTTCTCGGGCGATTCCCGAGCGAGAATTCCTCCAAACCCCCGAAGAACGAGAAAAACTCGATCGGGCGGGAAACTGCATTCTCTGCGGCGCTTGCTACTCCGAGTGCAACGCCCGCGAGGTAAATCCAGATTTTGTCGGTCCCCACGCCCTCGCCAAAGCCCAGCGAATGGTGGCCGACTCCCGCGATGGGGGAACCGAAGAACGCCTGGAACAGTACAACCAAGGCACATCGGGGGTATGGGGTTGCACCCGCTGCTACTATTGCAACTCCGTTTGCCCCATGGAAGTGGCCCCGATGGATCGGATTAGCCAGGTGAAAGGGGAGATTTTGGCACGCAACGATCGCAGCGTCAGCCGCCCGATTCGCCATCGCAAAGTGTTGGTCGACTTGGTGAAGTCTGGAGGCTGGATCGACGAACGGCAATTCGGCGTGCAGGTGGTGGCAAACTATTTCCGCGATATCGAAGGATTGCTGAGTCTGGCACCGTTGGGACTGCGGATGCTGACGCGGGGTAAGTTTCCTCTCGGTTTCGAGGCATCGGAGGGCGCATCGGAGGTGCGATCGCTCATTGATGCGGTTCGGGAGTTGGAATTGGGAATGGGGAAACAGGAAAACAGGGAAGTTTAGGGGGACGCGCATTTGAGCGATCGCTTCGAGGCAAAACTCATCTTCTCATAGCGGTTTTCGTGAAGGTAGACCCCAACCCACTTAAAGGGGACGCACGCGGATAGGCACGGGGGCACAGTGGTATCAACTTAAGCAATGGTATCGCACGCACGACCCCGATAAAGGCGGAGTCAATATTTTTGCAAACCGCTATAAATACCCCGATCGACGGTCGTCGATTTTTGAGATGATAAACTCACGTATCACATCGATCGAAAACTATGTCTCTCAATCGTCGTCGCTTTCTATACACTCTAGGCATTGGTACGCTCACCTTCGGGGGTTTCTCCGCTTGTGCCTTCGCTCAACCCTCAAATTCCCAGGAAGACGAAACTTTTGCGTTACCCCCGCTTCCCTACGATTACAATGCTCTCGAACCCTACATCGATGCAGAAACGATGCGGTTCCACCACGATAAGCATCATGCTGGATACACCCGCAAATTAAATGCTGCGGTGAATCGATATCCCGAGTTGAAAACGAAAAGTGCCATCGAGCTGCTCGAACAAATCGATGGCTTACCCACAGATATCCAAAGCACGGTTCGCAATAATGGCGGGGGCTACGTCAACCATAAAATGTTTTGGGAAATCATGAGTCCCGATGGGGGAGGTGAACCGACAGGGGCGATCGCCGAAGCGATTCAAGAAACATTTGGTAGTTTTGAGGCATTCCAAGAGCAATTCAACAATGCGGGCAAATCTCAATTTGGGAGCGGCTGGGCCTGGCTGGTTCTCAATAACGGCAGCTTGGAAGTGACTGGAACGGCCAATCAGGATAGTCCTTTGATGCAGGGAATGTCTCCGATTATGGGGAACGATGTCTGGGAACACGCCTACTATCTCAATTACCGCAACGCTCGCGGCGAGTACCTCAAACAGTGGTGGAACGTGGTCAATTGGGATGAAGTCGAGCGGCGCTACCAAGCCGCACTTGCATGAATTGCGCTCAATTTAGGGTTTGTCGTTGGGTTTGCGCAAGCGCCAGCACGCACCCAATGAGTCCCCGAATTTCTAACGCAAAAATCTAAAATGGTGTGTTGTTACGATGGATTATTAGATTCTTTTGAAAGCGAGGATTATCGCTATCTAACACATTCTAAAAAACAATGGGTTAATGCCTGTTTATCCGTTCCAAATTGCGATCGCACTTGAAGTGATGAGTTCCCAAATCTCTCAAATGACAGAACCTCAAGAAACAGAATTGTCTACCCTAGAATCGCAGAATCTAGAATCCCCAGAGGGCGAAGCCATCGAACCCGTCGAACCGGCATTCGGCTGGACGCTTTACGCCGAGCAAGTGAACGGACGATTTGCCATGCTCGGTTTTGTGATGCTGGTTATTTTGGAAGCGGTGACGCACCAGGATTTGTTTACCTGGTTGGGGTTGCGTTAGAACCGATCGAAAAATGATGCAAGACAATTTTTACAGAATACGATGGCTGTTTCGCGACGTCGTTTCTTAGCTCGAACTTGCGCTGGTGCGATCGGAATTTTTTCGGTATCCTCGATCGATCTTTGGGTGGTTCGCGCTGCTAATACTCAATCGATCGAGCCGAATACTTTATTCATTTTTTTCGATCGAATCGGAGAAGATTTTATCGTTCGTGCAAATTTCAGAAATAGAATTTATAGCTATAAAACGATAGAAAATGCTAATACTATTATTTCTGACTTAGAAGACTTATACCTTAATCTTCAAGCAATTTATTATAGTTCTGTTGATGAATCCGAAGTTCTAAGCCAGAGTAAAAGACTCGGAGTAAAAATTTTTTCTATTCTCGATCTTTGGATCGATCGTTGTGAAGCGATTCGGTTTATTATTCCCGAAAACTTTATCCGACTTCCTTTTGAGTTTCTACAACATCGAGAACTTCCTCTCTTCTTACAAAAACCAGTTACCTACAGTTTTTCACCTGTTACATCAAATTTTAACTTTTCTGACAACTGGTCGGCTTTAATTGTATCCGACCGAACAGC
Organism: Zarconia navalis LEGE 11467; assembly: GCF_015207075.1. GTDB lineage: Bacteria > Cyanobacteriota > Cyanobacteriia > Cyanobacteriales > Geitlerinemataceae > Zarconia > Zarconia navalis. Next base: position 1,368 of record NZ_JADEXN010000266.1, on the reverse strand, counting down.
AGATCCCGAGCGAGGTGCGCATTTTGTTCGGGATATACTTTCAAATTCAATTTATTATGACATTGAAGATCTAACTCTTGAAGCATTAAACTCTATTTCTCCCAAAGATCTCGTATTGATTAGCGCGCATGGATGGATCGACTTTAATAACGAAGACTATATTGCTTTAAATGAAGAATCAATTACAGCCACTCATCTTGCCCGACTCTCTCCGAAATTAATCTATCTAGATTCGTGCCAGTTAGGAGTCAGTCACGAATTTATTCAAAGCTTGAGAAGAGCCGGCACGAATTACTACATTGCTCCGATACTGAGTAATGAAGCCGGGAACTCATCGACGAAGACGATCGAGCACTTTTTTGAATGCCTTGAGGAAGGGTTATCGCCATCACTCGCTTTGTTCGAGACCCGACTCCAACTGTATAAACATTTTAAAGCGATCGATGATTATAGAAGGCTCATCTGGAGAGCTTTCCCATTTCGGGTTTATCATCTCAATTGAGAACTCGAAACCAACGATGAGCGAACGATGAGCGATTTACCCACGAGCGATCGAATCGACGCCGAAAACGAAAACGCCCTGGCGGAAATGCTGTGGGAAATCGAGGCCTCTCAAGGTCTGTTCAAGCCGATGCTGGCTCATTGCAACTACCTTGCCTTGCGCGAGTATCTCGTCGGACAATTGCGGCAACGGTGCGAGGCGGACATTCGCGAACTCTTCCTCCATCCGTCGGCAACCAAACTCTTTTCCACCCTGCGATCGGAAATTGGCGACGATCGCCCCTCGGCGGTGATGGTGTTCGGGTTGGAGTCGGTGCAAAATCTCGATCGCTTCTTAAGCTTGGCAAACTGGATGCGCAACGAGTTTCAGGTGCAATGTCCCTACCCTTTGGTGCTGTGGGTGAACGATGAGGTGGTGGCGAAGCTGATTCGACTGGCTCCAGATTTTGCCGATTTCTGCACGTCGGCGGAGTTTGCCATCGCCCCAGGAAATTTAATTTTTGAAATTCGCAAAGCCAGCGATCGCCTATTTTCCGTGGTATTGGCCACTGGTTCCGATCGATTTCCCCCCAATCCAACCATCTTCGGCCCGGAATATGCATCGGAATTGAGGGCCGCATTACGGGATTTGCAGGAGTACGGACAGTCGCTACCTCCCCAACTTGAAGCGAGTTACCTGTTTGCCCTCGGCAGAGATGCCTATCTCGATGACAAGATGGATGAGGCCCTCGATTTCTACGATCGAAGTCTGGAATTTTGGCAACGGGCTGCTGAAGTTCTCGAGATCGACGCCAAAACTCGCGAGAATTTAGATCTGAAAACGGGGGTTCTGCTGTGCGATATGGGGTTGTGTCACGCTCGCCGAGG
>NZ_JADEXN010000265.1 GCF_015207075.1 Zarconia navalis LEGE 11467 | reverse complement strand
CGATTTGTGGGGGAATTTGGCGGAGATGGCAATGTCGATGCGATCGTCAATGCTTTGCATCAAAGTTTGGCAAACCGGGGAATCGATACCCATGGGATTCATCCCTGGTATTTTCCGAATGTGGAAGAATACCGCACCCGCTTAAAATCTCAAGGGTTTACCGTCGATCGAATCACTCTCATACCCCGTCCGACACCCCTGCCCACTGACATTCGAGGCTGGTTGAAAACCTTTGCCAATCCCTTTTCGACTGCATTACCCAGTTGGGAAAGAAAGGCTTTTTTCGATGAAACGATCGCCCGTTTAGAACCGATATTACACGATGCATCGGGGCAATGGTTTGCCGATTACGTACGGCTGCGATTTGCTGCGGGGAAGCCCCTCTCCTCCTGACCCCAATCGGGCAGTATCTTCAGAAAAATAGACGGGGCTAAAAATATTGAACTGTATCTTTTCTCGATCTTTTTCTAGAGACCCTGGGGTCAATTTTCGTAACGATTCAGTCAGGAATAAAGGCTGCTTGAATAATGCCCCGACTGCCATTAGTTTTCCAATCACCTCCTTCAAGATCTAAAGCACTAATCTGTTCCTGAGATAGCCCCACAACAACCTCAGACTTTAGGGTTCGCAGTGCGGCAATGGGGGCGGGGAAATAGCTGAGAATGTCGGCAAACTGAGTTGTCAAATCCCAATTTCGATCGCCAAGCAATCGACGGTAATTCGCATCGCCTTTAACGATAACTAAATTAGATTTATCGAGGTCTTCATACAAAGATTCTGGCATTTCCCAGAGGGCAAGGGGAGAGGTCCAAAATGGATCGTCGCACAAATATAAGCGATCGGAATTTAAGTAGTTTTTCAAATGCAATCCAAATCGACTGAGTTCGGGGTGTTGCTCCGCTGCGAGAAAGTCGATGGTTTGAATGACATCTTCCCTTGTGGCATCGGAAACAAAAGTGGGATAGTTTTTGAGGTGGAGGTAAATTCTATCGGCAATTTGACTCCCCAGTAAAAAATCGACCAAACCTAAATCGCAGACCAGTTCGAAGCCTGCATTGTCAATTATGATATCGATCCGTTTGTGATATCTTAATGCCAGATAACTCACTAACCGCTCTGTATCGTCAATTAATAAACGTTCTTGTTGTTTTTCGATTTCAGTTTGTTCGCTACTGTCCGCTTCTTTCGACCATAAATCGTCCACCGACCATAAACTTAAATCGGCGCGATTTCCCCATAAAGAAAAATAGAGAAGCATCAGACATCCCGAGGGTTGCCAGTCTCCATCGATAGCGTCAAGGCGATCGCTTAAATCGTAAATGGACTCGAGCGCCATTTCGAGTCCTTTTCTTTTTTGAGACCGATAGGGATCGAAGTTTTGCAACTCGCCTTCTTTGAAATATCCGATAATATCGAGAATTTTTCGGTAAAAATATGTCTCAGCAAAGAACCAAGGAACATCTAACCAAGTGCTTCCTAAATAAGGCTTTAAATAATTATCCCACTGGCTAAAGTCGGGAGCTTCTAAGTGATGTAACAGACTCAATTTATTCTCTCGAACTTCTTCGGAAAATCGAGTTAACAGTCCGATAACTTCTTCAGGAAACTCATTCTCTTGTATCAGTTTGTGACAGATATTCGGCAACCGCTCGGTCATTGTATAAAATGAAAATGACCCTTCCTCAGAGCTAGTGAGTGGTTCGGGAGGTGAGAGTGTCAAACGGGATGGTTGAGTCATTAAGATGTAGGATTTTACGTCCATCATATAAGATAGTAGAAAGAACGATCGAATAAAATATATTGACTATATATGCGAGTATTCGTCCTACTATTTAATCCCGGTACGGATAACGAGGGCATTCATACCATTCGACTCGCGTCTGGCGATGGCAGCGAACGCAATATCGTGATGATGTTCGAGGCAGAAGATGATGCCACTCGTTATGCGATGCTCCTCGAAGCGCAAGATTTCCACATTCCCGCCGCAGAAGCGATCGACTCTGAAGAAGTCGAGGCTTTTTGTCGCAATTGCGGCTACGAAACCAAGTTAATTCCCGAGGGTTTCGTACCCCAGTCCCCCGAAGAACGGGTGTTCCTCGCGCCCCCCGAAACGAATATGAAAGATACGGAATGGTCGCCGGAAAACCCCACAGTTGAAACCAGCGACACCTCCGAACCGGAAATACCCAATCCAGAACTCGATGAGATGCGTCGGAGATTGGAAGGTTTACTGTGAAGGACGTTGAAAATCGCGGGTATCTGCTGACCGAACAGAGCAATCCCAACACCCAGAATTTAGATCGGCTGAGCGCGCTGGAATTGGTGGATGTATTCAATCGGGAAGATGCCCGAGTCCTCGAAGCGATCGCGAGTGCGCGCAAACCTTTAGCCCTTGCGATCGAACTGATTGCCAAATCCTTCGATCGCGGGGGACGGCTGTTTTACGTCGGTGCCGGAACCAGCGGACGATTGGGGGTGTTAGACGCATCGGAATGTCCCCCCACGTTTTGTACGCCACCGGAAATGGTACAGGGCATTATTGCTGGCGGTGCGGGGGCCCTGGTGCGCAGTTCTGAAGGGTTAGAAGATTTGCCCGAAGATGGGGCAGACGCGATCGCCCAACATCGGATTCGCGATATTGATGTGGTGGTGGGTATCACCGCTGGGGGCACGACTCCCTACGTGCGCGGGGCTTTGCAAGCGGCAAGAGGGCGCGGCGCGACGACGGTTTTTATCGCCTGCGTTCCGACAGAACAGGTACAAATCGATGTCGATGTAGATATTCGCCTGATAACCGGGCCCGAAGTGTTGGCAGGTTCGACGCGATTGAAAGCGGGAACGGTGACGAAGCTGGCGTTGAATATTCTCTCCACCGGGGCGATGGTACAGGTGGGGAAAGTTTACGGCAATCGGATGGTGGATGTGGCGGTGACGAACCGGAAGCTGCACGATCGCGCCTTGCGGATGATTTGCGACTTGACGGATTTGAGTCGAGAAGAGGCGGCAGTATTACTTGAAAAAAGCGATCGACAGGTGAAGTTGGCGTTGCTGATGCACTGGACGGGAGTGGACGCCGAAAAAGGTCAGCAGGTTTTGGCGGCCCATGGGGGACAGTTGCGAGAAGCGGTGGAGAGTCTGAAGTCGGAGAATAAAAGACCCGAAGATGGGGGATGAGGGGAGAATGCACCCATGAAAAATTCCTCTGGGAAATGTTTCTGTGGTGCTATGGCTGGCACGCTGACTGACGGGCAAAATGGTATGCCTGTAGCCTGTTGGTTGGGTTGAGCATGAAACCCAGCAACCACAATCGATTGCGTTGTCGGTCAGGATCTGCGCAACCGACAAGATTTCCAGACTCCCGAGACTTTTTTCAGCCTAGTTGACTGAAAAAAGTCTTAATTCTTTTCTGTAAATAAGGCTTTAATTTATATTTTATACACACGATCGAAATGTGTATAAAATATGTACTTTTTTTGTTCGTATTTATATTCGATCGTGAAATAATTGTGGAATTATTAAAGTTTTGGTAACTGAATCTTCTTGCCTTCAGTCGTTTTCAGGCTTTTGTTAAATATTTTATTGACCTCATTTTAAAATCTATCTATTTCTATTTACGCGAAATTACCTAGATAAAGATAGGTGATTTTGTTGATGTTTTTTTCGATCGTTTATCGAGATAATAAAGATACGTTAAAGGATAGGAAGTGAATATTAGGGGTAACTATTCTTTCGTCTTTCGATCGAAAAAAATAAACGTATACACGATCTCGAACAGTCGTCGTTCAATGTTGAAATTAAGAGTGTAGCTGCAATTTGAGTCTGCATTCCAACCCATAGCAGTAGACCGGAAGAAAGGAGCAACAGCGGTCTATTTCAAATTATCACCCAATTTTTTAGCTCGAGTTCTGCGAACTTCTCCACGATCGAAATATTATTTTGAGCTTCAAAAATGAGGCTGAAAATTTCGTTTGCCCGTTTCCAAGAAACTGGGTGTGTCAGTTTCTCTCCACCCCTCGTGTCAACTTCTCAAGGTAATTTATAATGCCCACTCCTACCACAACCATCAACCTGCCTGCTGAAGAGTTTATCAACGAGAATTTTGACTTTTCCGTTGTTTTTGATAATACGAGTAACACCGCAGTAGGTTACGGACCATTTTTCGATATGGTGGTTCCGGGCGAAATTCAGCTCGGCAGCGCCAACTACCTGGGTGCACCCATTACCCTTGTCGAGTATGAGTGGAATGGAACGGAGTGGGAACAGGGTGGAGAGGCTGTTACCGAGCATCCCTACGATACAAATGTGGCACTCCCCACAGCAGCCAATACTGGGGATAAGTGGTATTTAGTCGAACTGCCCTTCGGTAGCTTCGTTCCCGAACAGCCAGAAGCCGAGGTAACGTTCGCGGGTAATACCCTCAGCAAAGCAGACGGTGCGCTGGTGGGTACCGGACTAGATATTACCTCTCGGGGGGGATTCCGCTACGGGGATGACGAGTTCGATACTCCTAACGATGCGATTCAAGAAGGTAGCGCTCAAACTAGCGAAATTACCCCGAAGGTTATCGAACTGACCAAAGAGTCCGACGCACCGGAAAAAGAAAGATCGACCGGGGAAAACTTCCCGGTTCTGTATACCTTAACGGTGGACATTGCCAACTTGGAGACGGTGGATAACCTCGTCATCTCCGATGTCCTGCCGAACAATATGGAGTTTCTGGAGTTCGTCGATGTGGCGGGGGGAACGGTCACTCAAGCCCCGACAACGGGGGGACCGGCGAACGGCAATAGTTTTACCATCAACCTCGGTTCGAGAACGGGTTCGACTTCTGGCGAAGATGTCGTGATTACCTATCGCGCCTACGCACCGGAATTGGATGCGAATAACGCTGAGGTTATTATTGCCAATAGCGGGGACGATCGCCCGGCCCTCAACGAATCCCAAGTTACGGGAACCTACGACGGTACTGCCATCAGCGAGGCCACGACAGATGCGGTGGGTACCGAAGACGACCCGGCAGATTACGAACTGACCCTGAAATCGATCGCCATTCAGAAGGGAGTCAACATTATCGGTGGCGGCGATACCGTTCCGGGAAAAACCCTCGAATACACCCTCGACTTCCAGATTTCCGACTACTTCTCGTTCCGGGACATCGTTATCGATGATATCTTCTCCGACGGACAGCGACTCGATAGCGGTTTTGCCCCCACCCTGCAAATCTTCGGCAACGACGGTACGACAGGTTCGACCAGCTTCGATAACTTTACTGGAGATGTCGATAACAACTTTACCTTCGATAACTTAACCGGAACCGTCGATACCGGGAATCCGGGGACTTCTACAGGTCAAACAAGCCTCAACTTCAACGTTTCCCAGGAACTGATCGACAGTGCAGTCGATGCCGATGGAATCCTCGTCGGGGATAAGGCTGGATTTGGCGATAATGCCCTCGGACAAGGCGGAACCACCGCACGAATCGTTTATCGCACCATCATCCAAGACGAATTCACCGACCTCCACAACACCCCTGGCTTCTCCGGCGACCAAAGTGTGGACTTGGACGATGTGTTGAAGAACACCGTCGATATTAGCGGCACGATCGTTGATGAAAATGGCACGCAGCAAAATGAAGCCGATGGCAGTAGTGCGGAAGTTCCCATTGCCTCTCCCACCCAGTCGAAAACCATTTACGCGATCGATGGTAACACCAACGTTCCTGCCAATCCGACGCTGACCCCCGGTCAAACCGTCACTTATCGGCTGAAGATGGAATTGCCGGCCGCCGATGCGGAGAATCTGAAGATTACCGACTTCTTGCCGCTGCCAGTATTTGATGCGGACGAGATTCCCGATGGCAATGTCATCATCACTTACGATGGCAATCCCCCTGCGGCTGGGGAAATTTCCTTGGGCCCCGACCATACCCTCGATTTGAGTGCGCTCAACTCTTCTTTGACCACTCCCGGTGTGGCGAGTACCGGGGGTTCCTCGAATACGATCGCTATTGATTTCGGTTCCTTCGACGATTCTGCCAATACCCCAGCAACGATCGACTTACTCTTCACCGTCACGGCGACGGATGCCCCCTTTACCGATGGGTTGTTCCTCACCAACCAAGCCCAATCCGAAAGCGGCAACACCTCCTCCACGGTGACGAATGCCACGGAAATCGTTCAAATCGAACTCACCCAGCCGCAACTGAACCTCACCAAAGGAGTAGTTTCGGAAAACAATCCCAACGATGGCACTTACGACCCCGGCGCACCGACAGCGTTTAACGCACCGGGTAGCGGCACGTCTTATACCGGTGTGATTAATAGCAACAACCTAGATACGGCCAACATCGACAGCAACCTTTCTGGAGTGGATGCGGGAGATTTGGTCACGTTTTCGATCGTCGTGGAAAACACTGGCGGCGGCGGGGCCTTCGACCTCCTGATTCAAGATGCAATTCCCCTCGATGGCGATGGCAACCCACAGTTCCAACTTCCCACGGGAGGTGCGGGACTGAACTTGCAAGTCTTTAATGGTAACGGCGGTACCGTCGGTTTCACTGGTGACTTGTTTAGCGGTGGCATCAACATCGACGACGACGCGAACGGCATTATCGACAAAGGACGGACGGGAAGCGCCGTTACTGGCGATGGCAGCAACCTGCTGGTAATCACTTACGACCTGGAAGTGCTGAGTACGGCGGAGTCTAACGAACCGCTGACCAGCGAAGCCGAGATTCTCGAATATTCGGCGATCGAAGGTGGTAACGACTATACCGATGGTTCTGCTAACGAGGATTGGATCGATCCGGCAAGCGTCACCATCGATACCCCCGAGATTGCTAAAACCCTTCTGGGAACGGAAGTTAACGATACCAATAACAACCAAGCCAACCAAGCCACGATCGGGGAATACGTCCAGTACGAGGTAGTGCTGACGGTTCCCGAAGGCGAACTCCCCAATGCTCGTTTGGTCGATCGACTCGATGCCGGATTGGGCTTTGTCCGCGTGGATGAGGTGATTCTGAGCAGTGGAGATATCACTTCCACAGGAACCCTTACTCCAGCGGGTTTAGCGGCAAGTGCGACCGCCACGACCGGTACGAACAACCAAAATGTTACCTTCACCCTCGGAGACCTCAGCAACGCCAACCTCGATAACGGCACGCCCGACACCATCACGATTCGCTACACGGCAGTGGTGGTCAATACGACCGATCCGACCCGCAACGACAG
>NZ_JADEXN010000264.1 GCF_015207075.1 Zarconia navalis LEGE 11467 | reverse complement strand
TTATTAACGATCCGACTCTGGGACGGGTGACCATTAGCGATCCTCAAAGTGGCTTTTTCGTCTACACCCCCAATCCCAATGTCAGCGGACAAGATACATTGACCTTTTTGGCGAACGACGGCACGGTTAATTCTAATGAAGCTGCGATTACCATCGATATTTTCCCGGTAGAAGACATTCCCGTGGCAAGTTCGACAACAGTCGCCACCAACCTCAATACGAGTCTCCCCATTGTTCTATCTGCCTCTGATGGCGACGGCGATCCCATCACCCGCCGCATCACGACGTTGCCGACAAACGGTCAACTGTTTCAAACGGAGGATGGCACAACTCCCGGTGCGGCAATTACAGCGGAAAACACTGTGGTTTCTAGCCCCCAGGGAATCGTTATTTTCGTTCCCGACGGAGGACAAATCGACCCGACCTCCTTTGGGTTTACCGTCAGCGATGGCAAAGCAGATTCGGCAGCCGCAACGGTGACGGTGAATATCGGGGGAATCTCTTCCAACGTTTTACCCACCATCGATCTCAATGGCGGCAACGATGGGGTGAATTTTGCCACGACATTTTTTCCTCCAACACCGGTGGAGATTGCCGATGCAGGTTTAACTATTACCGATACAGACAGTCCGAACCTAGCTTCTGCCACGGTGAGAATTTCCAATTTGCAAGATGGGAATTTTGAAGTCCTCAGTGTCACAGACTCTGCGGAGGTGATATCGAACTACGATCCTGCAACGGGAAGCCTGACATTGCAAGCAGCGAACGGAACGGCAACGCTCGCGGCATTCGAGAGCGTGCTGCGTACTGCCACGTATAACAATACTGCTCCCACTCCCAATCGATCGCCGCGATCGATTATCTTTACCCTCAACGATGGTATCGATAACAGTTCGCCAGTGGTGAGTGCGGTTAACTACCTACCCGAAGCCGTTGATGAAACGGTTGTGATTACCAATAATACGACGGGAACGCTTTCCGCCGACGCATTTCTCGCCAACGATTTCGGTACCGGTCTTTCGATAACGGCTGTGACGGGTACCCCAGCCGAGATCGTCGCCATTGGAAGTAATCCGATTTCCTCGATCGAGTTTACCAATCCCACTGACGGTCAAAACTTCACCTATCAAGTGACCGATAGTACGGGGAATACGGAAACCGCAACGGTAACCGTTTCTGTCGTCAATTCTGGAGGCGCGGTTGACAATCTCAGCGGGGGTGCGGGACCAGATATTTTGAAGGGAAGAAGAAGAGAGGATTTGATTAATGGAGGTGCGGGGAACGATATTTTAATTGGTGGCGAAGATGCCGATATTCTAATTGGTGGAGATGGTGCAGACCTTTTTTCTTACGAAGATAAGAATGATGGATCGAATGACTTTATTGGCACAAGGTCAGAAATCGAGAGGGAAATTGGAGATAATGAATACGATGTAATTACAGATTTCACACGGGGCATCGATCGCATTGGTCTAGATCGTGTCGATCGAATTACTGGTATTGGCAATATATTGCTGACGGTTCAGGATGGAAGTTCTGTTAATGACACCACCAATATTTTGGCTCCCGGTCAGCATCTATTTGCCTATGAATCTGGAGGTAGTACGTATCTAATTTACGATGAAAATGCAAATAATATAGAGAATTTCAACACTCAGATTTTGGCTAAGCTCGATGGCGTCGTGGGTTTGGGAACTTTGAGTGCGAACGATCTTGTTATATCTTGATGGTTTCGAGAGGAGAAAGTCAGACCGTCGATCGGCTCGACTCAATAGAGCGATCGGTGCGAACACTCTATCGGACATTGTCGGGATGGTAAGGTCGGGCGATGAAATATCGTTAGATCTATTACATTGTTTTTAGAAAAGTCACGATTTTGTTAAATTAGCTACATCTTTGTAAAAAACAGAAACCGATGCGTAGCCTAGGATACAATATTTGAGGCTCTATGAAGGAAGAGTAGTCGACCCCCTTCCATAAGTTTTCCGTTGACTACATTATTAAGTTTGATTAAGATGAGTGTATTCGCGTAAATTCCAGCTTGAAGAGGTTAAAACTAGGTCGTATGGTGGTCATCCTGAGTCCGGTCAATCCTTGGCTGCAAGGTCAAGTGGTTCAAGATAGACTGCTCGAGTACTGGCAATCGAAGCAGTCTAAGGAATCTAGAAAAGAAAGTCACAATAGTAAATGTCCTTTCATGACGGTTTCGATCGAGGTGTAGGAGCGGGCGATCGACGGCTTTCGGTCATCGAAACGAAATCATCGAAACGAAATCATCGATCGGACTCGATCGAACGGGGTCTAGGTCATATAGACGACTAAGTCAATAAAAAGGATGCAACTTTGTCATTCGTTACGCGAGTCTCGCAACAACCATCACTCGCGATCTAGATCGAGAGTTTGCGCGCGATTGCTTCTCGATCTAGATCTAACCGGGTTCGACGATTGGAACAGATCGTCCCAAACTATCTTTTTGCACTTCAAACGTTTGAGAGTTTTTCACTTGATAAAAGCAGGGCCTTCTTCTTCATCATGCTAAAGATGTTGTAGAACCCATTAGCCCGAGAGGGTGTCAAACTCTGACTCAGTCCAGTTTCCTGAATAAAATCTGGGGCGAGTTGAATAATTTGAGTGGGAGTCAAACCATTAAGACCTTCAATTAAAAAAGCCAGTAGGCCTTTCGTGAGTTGGGCATCTGAGTCTCCCTTGAAACTGACTTTCCCGTCCTCTAGCTCGGCAGTGATATACACTTGAGACACGCAACCGGGAACTTTATTTGTCGGAACTTTATCTTCTTCGGGAAAGTCCGTCAGTCGTTTGGCTAGATGAAGCAACTGTTCGTAGCGACGCTTCGGTTCGGATGCTCGCTTAAAGCGCTGCACCATCTTGTCGAGAGTGGGAGGAAGTGAAGTTGGGGAAGTCATTAGTTACGAAACAAACCTACAGTTATCTTACTATACATTCTGTAACTTTTCGTTGAAGCCGCTCCCATTCTTGTCCTTTCGATGAGAACACAAAGGGATTTTCAAACAGCGATCGATCTTTGTGTATTTTTACAGACAAAAGCAAAACTCATTGGCGGACTCAAAATTAATTTTATCGAGCCAACCTATCCAACCAATCTCAAGCAAAACCAATTGAGTTTTAAGGGGAAAATGACGTGGAAACCGAGCGAATACTAGCGCTTGGAGTCCAACCATCGCTTTTCAAACCTGCGATAAAATTAAGACATTCTCAGCTATTTGTAGTCTGAGGACACTTTATAGCAATTCTCAGTCTTGTGAGGTACACCCAAATTCTATTTCCTATTCCCCATTCCCCATTCCCCATTCCCGAAAACCAGAAACTCTGTACTTCAACAGATTGATAACCGCTATACTACACTTTACTAACTTAAGAGAAAATGATAGAGCCAAATTTACCAAGAGAGAAGCTAATTGACGAATTAGCATATATGAAGCAAGAAGTTGCCGACTTAAATACAATTAAAATGGCATTTCAAGCTCAAACTGAGTTACTCCGAACTTGGGTGACAACCGCGAGAACCGCATCAAATTCTCTTATTCTTAGATCTTTATCACAGCAAATATTAAAAAGTTCTACCCGGCTAACCAACGCAGAGTCCAGTAGTTTATTTTTACTAAATTTAAATGGTGTTGTTATTGAAAGTGTTCTTGCTCGAGGTGCAACGATCGTACCGAAAAAATCTCGCCTGATCGGTCAAGTTTTGGAGAGAGGACTTGCGGGTTGGGTGCATCGCAACCGTCAAATTGGTTTGGTGACGGATACCACCCATGACGATCGCTGGTTGACGATGTCTGACGAACCCTACACCGCTCGTTCGGCGCTGTGCGTACCGATTTTTCGTGGAAAAACCATGCTTGCCATCGTGACGCTGATGCACTCCCAACCGGCTCATTTTCGCTACGAAGCCGCGAGTTTAATGAAATTGACCGCAGCACAAATTTCTTTAGTTTTAGAAGGTGCTTTGCTTTACGTGGAAAATCATAACTCGGTTACTCCCTCCACAACTCCACCCATTGTCACCTTTCCCCCGGAAGTTCAGTCTATTCCACCCACCCCGACTATTGTCACATCTAATGGACGTTCTCCAAGCCATACTGATGTAGAAGCACCGATATCTGAGAAATTCGCTCCCGATCGAGATAAGATTCCACAAGAGTTTAATTTATCCAAAATTGGACTGTATACGATCGTCTGGGATGGAAAATTTCTTTATGCAAATCCCCGATTGGCTCAAATTTTTGATTATTCTTTTGGAGAGTTAGTAGAGCTAGAGTCAATCTTTGGACTCATTTCTGAAGGAGATTACGATTTTTTTTCCGAGCGAGTTTATCGATGTATTCGCGCTCAAAGCAAACATATTTTATGTGAAGTTAAAGGCAAAAAAAAAGATGGCAAAACCGTAGATATCGAAATTTACGGTTCTCGAACAAAGTTTTATGGAAAATCAGTCATTATTGGAGCAATTCGAGAATTATAAAACAATAAACCGATCGCAAACTTGACGTTCGATACGATTTCTCAAATTTCGCTCGATACTCGATTCCAAATTTGACAGTAGTAGTGATATCCTCTTGAAGTGAGCTGTTGATAGATTTTGGGGATCTCACCTCGTGCAACCGCCTCCTGCATAAAAGGTTTAGGACCGTGAAAATGAACGATCGCCGCATCTGAATTTTGACCCCAATAGGGCTTCCAGTTTAATATTTCCGGTAGCGGAGTCCAAAAATAAATTCCCCATTTCTGACCCCATTCTCGGCGAGGAAATCGATAGTAGCCGCGATAGGCATCCTGGTCCCAAGTTCCGGTACAGAGTTTTTCGAGATGCGATCGAATATAGTTTGAGAACGCGGGTAAAGTGAGACCTAAGTTGCGAGTATTCATCAGCATCACCCCAGTATTCATCGCTCGATAATTACCGATTTGATGCTCGGAAGAAACAGCAAAATACCGACAATCTATCTGCTTGAGGATAGGAACGGGATTTTGGAGAAACATGACATCGCAATCGGTATACAAAATATACTCATCTTCGATACCACGTTCGGCGAGAATTCGAGGAATATCGACTCGAATAAATGCACCCGAACCAATTGTATAAATATCTCGATCGCTTTTTTGTGCCGCCAAGGTCTTGAGTTCTTCTGCAAAGCTGCTACGACAATACAGCACTGTTCCACCTTGCTTCTCGAACCAAGAGGTTAGCTCGTTACTCGAACCGTCAAAGAGTAAATGTGGGGAAAGTTCCGTTTCTTCGATGGCTGAAGCGACGGCCACCCGAATCATATGTGCGTAAAATTCGTAAGTCTGGCAAGTTGAATTTAAAGCAACAAACCACCTCATTGAATATTTTCGATCGTTAATTTTACTTCTACTATTCGTTTTAAAGAGTCGATCGCCTCTTTGACGATAACGAGCGATCGACTTTTTGGATGGCGATAAACGACTTTTAATATGCCGGTTGAATGAAGCGAGAATTCGATCGAATATACCCATCTTCTGTGGGAATATATAACCAAGGTCGTCCTTGAGAATCGGCTTTCCAACCGCTCGATTCGATGACCGTACCCTGGGCGAAACCCGTTCTGATGGCGGCTGATAGTTCCGCATCCGCACGGCAGTTCAAACCGCTGGGGGCCACCACAACCCAGGGCCACACCCGAGCTTCGTAGTAATCGCCATTGTAATCGGGCATAGGACCGGGCGTGGGGGGATTGGGAGCGTGAGTATCTCCATTATCTCCTCCCCACAGAGGTGTTGGTTCCCGAGTTTCGTTGAGGTTAACGGACATCCGCCGAGGGGGACTATCTTGACCTTGAAACCAATATACGGGGAACGTGAGTTGATATTCCCCGTTAACAGACGAACCTAATTCGATTTTATCGATATATTGGTAAGTTCCACCTGCAATCAAATATAAGGCTTTTGAGGTCAGTTTCATCCAAGCCATAAATATTACCTTCCCAAGAATTGATAACCTAAAACTTAAGGTAAACTTGACTTGACAGAATCTTGGGTTTATACATAAAGAATTTATATTTTTCAGCCGATTCAGATTTTAATATTTGAAGTGCGAGCCAGGGCGATCGTATTTACTATGACAATTCATTCGCAATTGCGATCGACTTTACATTGACAATATTTCCAATTGTAATAATTCCCTTCGTCCTTCATCAATTAAGCTTAAAGAACTATCAAAATTTTTACGATCTCGATCTTGAATAACAAAGCATAAAAACGAAGTGCGATCGACAAATAGAAATTCGTCGATCGCACTTCACTTCGCGTCATTCTTTTTCTTTTTAGAGTTGAAGTTTTTTCTCAGTGAAACGAAACTGCCTCAACCCTAAGATTTCACAACTTTCAAACGGCAGTATCCGGCTTCCAATTCGCCCAATCTTGAGGCTTCAAGAACGTATCGTACAACTCGGCTTCCGGGGTTCCCGGTTCCGGTTCGTAACCGTATTCCCAGCGTACCAGAGGCGGCAGGGACATCAAAATCGATTCCGTGCGTCCGTTGGTTTGCAGACCGAAAATCGTACCGCGATCGTACACCAGATTGAACTCCACGTAGCGACCCCGACGGTATAGCTGGAAATTGCGCTCTCGTTCGCCGTACTCAATATCCTTGCGTCGTTGGACAATGGGTTCGTAGGCGGGGATAAATGCCCGTCCGCACTCCTGGACGAAGGCGAATAACTCTTCCCAATGACGGGGGGTGGGGTTGCCAATTTCCCGGCTGTAGGTGGCTGCCGGGCCATCTACAGCCGGACCGCGATAAAGTTCGCCGCGACCATCTTGGTAATCGAAAAACAGACCGCCGACCCCACGCGTCTCTTGTCGGTGTTTCAAATAGAAATACTCATCGCACCAGCGTTTGAACGTCGGGTAATATTCGTTGTGATGGGTATCGCAGGCTTGTTTGAAGGTGTGGTGAAAATGAGCGGCATCTTCGGCAAACGGATAGTACGGTGTCAAATCCGCGCCGCCGCCGAACCACCACACCGGCCCGGCTTCAAAATAGCGGTAGTTGAGGTGAACCGTGGGAATGTAAGGGCTGCGAGGGTGCAAGACCATCGAAGTTCCGGTGGCGTAGAAACCATGTCCTTCCGCTTCGGGACGCTGCTTTAAAATTGAGGGAGGTAATCGATCGCCAAATACCTCCGAAAAATTCACGCCCCCCTGCTCGAAAATCAATCCCTGGCGCAT
>NZ_JADEXN010000263.1 GCF_015207075.1 Zarconia navalis LEGE 11467 | reverse complement strand
AATCTCCTTATTACTGGGCGGCGTTTGAGGTGCATGGGGAATGGTAGTGATTTTTGAAGCGCGAAAAGTCGAACGTACAAAGACGGCAATAGCCCAGGCGAACCAATCGCACCCCTTCGTGCATCGGGTCGAAACTAGAGAAACCCATCCCCGCATCTCCCATCACTGCGTCTCCCCGTCTTCCCCCATCGCACCATCGGATCCCGCAAGCCAGGGCATCATCGGATCTTGTGCCAGCCGTTGAGACACCGATCGAGCGCCGTAGCGGTTTAAGTGGCTCGGATCGGAGAAATATTCCGGTTCTCCCAGAAGCAAATCGAACAAGTTGCGAAACACGAATCCCCATTCTTTGGAGTTGGCAAGCATATATTGCTGAAAGTCTCGCTCGTATCTCATCCGCACGGGATCGAGATAGTTTTCCGTTAAGGGCAAATTGACAAACACCAGTTCGCTATCTCGGGAACGGACGAATTCCACCAACGAAGAGAAGGCAGTGGCTTGCTTGCCGCGCAACTGAAACGACTTGTAATCCGAATCGTAATCTCCGGGAACCTTCGGATGATTTTCGTAGTAAGTTGCCGGGTCGAATCGATCGCTCAGGGCGAGGAAACCGTTGGCGTAGAGGATGCCTGATTCGCCATCATCTGCCTTTTCCGTATCGATCGCATCGGTGACCGATTCAGTTTCGCTCAAATCGGCATCGATGGCATCGAGCAGCAAGCTCGACAGTTCCTCCCGTCGATCGTAAGTAGACGATCGCACCGCCAGCAGATCGTTGATACGATCGTCGAGATCTTGATAGCCATCGGTTAGCACCTGGAAAAACGAGCGCTCGGGTTCGTTGGAGATCGGTTGAGCCGGTTTTTGAGATTGAATTGGACGCAACCCTTTACTGAGGGCTTCGTACCCCGCCGACTGTACGATTCCATCGTAGGTGCGGTCTTCCCGTCCGCTATTAAAAGCTCGCGCCCCATCAGCCCAGACAATGAGTTCTGGCAGTTCCTCCGTCGGTAAAATTTTGCCGATCAGGAGGTTAATCACTTGAGCGGTGGCACCATTAATCCCGAAATTAAAAACTCGAATGTCCGGATATCCTTGAGCGGCGAGGGTTTGTTGGAGCGTTGCCGGGTCGAGACCCCGCAGCGATCGCGAACTACCTACCACCAAAACATCGGGGATGCCGAACTCGCCAACGTAATTTTGATATAGGGCTAACTGATTGTCGAACTGGTCGCTATTAAAAGACGGAAAAGAATATTCCGCCAAGGATTCATTCTCCGCCGCCCTCTTCCGGGCTGGTTCGTTACCCAGTTCGTCCTCCAGGGGGGCTGTAAATCCCGATGGGTTAAATACATCGTTGGCGGTCTCCCCGTCAGGTCGCACATCTTCTGGGGGTGAAGAAAACTCGCCATTTTCAAGCTGCACGACTTGTCCGGTCTGACGGCGAGCATTCTCGAGACTCGCACGGGCTTCGAGCATTTGACCGAGCCAGAGATCCCCGGCAAAGGTGAATAAAATCCCCAGGGTTCCCCAAATCGCCGCGATCGTCAGTTTGGGTTCGGGAGCTGTCGCGCGCCTCAAACTGGCTGCGGTATCGAGGGATTGGGGTGCGAAGAACGGAGTCCGGCAAAGAGCCGTTTGCAGGAAATCCATCGGACTTTGGCGCGGAGAATGGAGAGCCATCGGCACTCGATCTAGCTCCATCGCACTTAAATCCGGTTGGGGGAGCAAATCCCCTACATCTGCTTCCGAGGCGGCAAAATCTGGCATCGCATCGCGATTCTGGAAGGTACGGCGCACAAAATCGACCCCGTAACTCCACCGAGGCTGCTTTTGACCCGATCTGCGACCGTAAATGCGCACTCCGGCAATCCCTATCAATTGCAATTGGCGCAAAAACTTAACGATCGGCTCGGTTATCTCGCTCTGTTGAGGGCAAATCAGTCCTTCGCTCATCACGTGGAGCAAATCGGATTTGCGGCGAATTTTAATCCGAATGCCGCCGGTGAGTAGTTTTTGAGCCAGATCGGGATTGAGCAATCGCTCGATGCTAAAAGCGATCGCCTTGAGAGACCCTTCCCGAGCTAAGGTCAGCGTGGGAACTGCCAGACTGCTTTTGCTTGCGGCCGGTAAATCCAGCCAAGCCACCCACCCCGGAGCGCTCGGTTCGGGAAAAGACGCTTCGTAGGGTCGATCTAAGCCATAGGCCGTTGCTGCTTGAATCCCTCGCGGTGCCAGGAGTTTCAACGTTGGAGCGATGGCATTCATCACAGATTCTCGATCGGGAATCGGGAAGCGTCGCTCGGCGGTCGGATCGCTATCGGAAGGGGCGAACCCCATCCGGGGACAGCAAAAGATATGTAGTGTCGTTTCCTTGAGGATGGCTGAAACTTGTAGGTGTTGCGGGGCGAGAGCTTGGTTCAACCGCTCTGAAATTGCTGCCACATCCCCCCAATGGGCCCAGGTATTGATAATGCGATCGGGCGGTGTCAGATCGACCCGCAGCATCCATTCCGGTTTCGGTTCTCCGCTGACTTGACCCAAAATCGCCGCATCTCGGAAACCCTGTAGATTCAAATCCCTCAAGTGTTGGGCGATCGGACTACCGAGCAATGTCGGATCGGGCGCGTAGGTAGACTCGCACAGCACCCACAAGCGGCGATAAACCGGATTCAGACTTTGAGAATCTTCGAGATGTTTGATGGAGACTTTGATACTCATCCCCAGATGACCGAAGGCTGCGTTGAGTTGCTCGGCGATTTCTTGAGGATTGTCCGGTCGGGCAATCTTTCGTGCTAGGTCGGGTTGCGGCAAACGAGCATTTTGTTTGAGCTGACTCAACCGCTCTTTGAGAACCTCTGAGGGATTGACCTCGAACCGAACCGTCCAGTCTAAATTTTGGGAACCCGTCGAGTCCCAAGACGCTCGATCGGCTTCTGGAGTGCCATCAAGCTGACGACCGTAAAGAAACACCTGAGTGACGGCCGGTTGTTCCTCCGGTAGGGGTAAATCTTGATGAATGGCTTGGGAAAATCGAGCCATAACCACGGTGGCATCGGGACATTCTCGACCCTCACACCAGATGTGTAACTGCTTGTCCCTGACTTGGACTTTGAGTTGTACGCCTGGAAGATCCAAGGCTTGATAAGCCCATTGGGTCAAGGCAAGTTGGCTATCAACGAGGGTTTTTCGATCGACGTTCAAAACCACTGACTCTAATCCCTAATCTAAGAAGGTGCCCGAACGATGCATTTCTAGATAGATCGCACCGGGGTTATTTTGGGCTTAGTTTAACATTGCAAGGGGGAAGTCCTCACCCACGACTCAAAACCTATGAATCAAAGAATCAGACCATCTTCCATCTTTGCTCGAACGGCACTCGAAACCCCAAGATCGAGGGAGTTGAGCTAGAGTACTTCACAGTATCACATCTCAATGGTTTTGACTTATGTCCTCAACTCAGAAAAACAGCTCGCAACCCGAAGCATCCAATACGCCCGACCTACTGTTGGGATTGGCAGTCGCCCCGGTCTTAGCAGGATTGTGGGGCGGTCAAATTCTACTGGAGTGGATGCGAGAAGTCGGTCAAGTCAGCGAGGAGATCTTGCGAGGCGATCGTCTCCCCACGTTAAATTTTCCGCCATCGGAAGAACGAGTTGGGGACCCAGAGCTGGGGGAGTAAGGAGAAATGGGAGAGCAAGAGAAGAGCGAACGGACAACGAAAAATCGGGAACTCTCCCTCTCCTTTCAAGGGAATGCTTTTTACGATTGCTTGTCGAAGTGCCCCCAGCTCAAGACTGCTCGCATCCACCGGAATCTAAAAAACCTACCCTTATCAGATCTCCCTCTCTCCCAAACTACTGCTGTCGCCAGCGACGGGTAAATTCGATCATGACTTGTTCGGAGGCTTGGTCTTGGAGCCACTCTAAAGCGGCTTTTTGGTGGGGCAGTCCTTTGTAATATTTAGCGACATTGACTAAAGACAGAGTTTTTGTGGGTTTGGGTTTGGGCGAGGGTGACGGCGACGGCGAGGGTGACGGCGATAGTTCTGCCTCTGCGGGTTGCTTGCCAATAGACGCGGCATAACGATCGATCCCAACCGCGATCGCTTCTGCGGCCATTTCTGTATATCGTCTTGCCGTCGAGGCATTCACCGCATCGATAAAGTACGATTCCGTCAGGCAAGCTGCTCTCACACTCAGGGGAACTCCCAACAACACTGCCAATCCCTGACGTTTCACACCGCGATCGTTCAATCTGAGAGTATCTACTAGCTCATCTTGGAGAACTCCGGCAAATCGGTAATCTTCGTCGGTTCCATTGCGGTGGATCAGCACCTCAGTGCCTTGAGTGCGACCGTTAAAGGCATTGAGGTGCATACTCACGAAGACATCGCTATCTTCGGCGTAAGACCCCATGGCTTCTAGAAGATCCGTTGGGTCGAGGACGTTGACTTGATAGCCTTGCGCCCTCAAAATTCGGCTGGTGATGTTAGCCATCACCGTCACTTCTTTATATTCAGTCGTTCCATTTCCAGAAGCGCCTTCTTCAAAGCCCGTGCTCCCGTCTCGATCCATATAGGGGCCGTGACCCACTTCTAGTGTGACTTTCATAAGCGGGTAAAAGGTAGATTTTTGACTAAAGTGATTATGACCATCTTGGCATTTTGCATTCATCGCAACAAGTAAGGGCGATCGGGCAAAAAAAATGAGCGATCGGCTCAGTCGATTGAGGCTTGCCGTTGTGTTGGAGAGTCCGAGATCGAACCCGTTCTACCAATCCAGTTCGTCCTGAATTAAAGTTTTCCCGTACCGATTTGCAACCTTTCGATTGTTTTTAAGTCAAACTCAATCGCAGAAAAATCGATTTAATTATCCAAGAAAGCATTTTTTCAAACTTGGCTAAAATGCTCAAATATAGTGTAAAAATGTGGTTAAAGTTTGGAAAACGCAGTGGGCTAAAATATTGATAGAAATAGTGAATTTACGAACGACTCATTTTTCCCACTCAAGCCCCTACAGAATATTTTTCCCTCTTAGCGATCGCCGATCGATATTCTGAGCGGTGCGACATATTTTACTCCTCGATCGTGCTGCTTAACAGACTGTCATATTTAAACAATCTTTAAGAATCGATAGACAATCGTTCTAAAGTCAAAAATAAACTTCAAAAGTTCGATCGAAGATCGTAGATTCAGTCAAAAGCAGTAATCTTTCGGACAACACTTCAGAAATTCAACGTAAGTATTTTCACCGGAATTACTTGAGATCGATTTCTAGCAAAATCGGTCGGCTTTGTCAATTTTTTAAAAACGTATTTTTTTAGCTTAAATTGGAGTTTCAGTGAATGATAATTTCCAAAAAATAATGTTTGAATGGAATGGATCGGCAGGGAACAGAGAGAGACATGATGGATACAGCTCGGGAACCGACTATACAAACTCGACACATCTTGTTCGTCGAAGATCCCAAAGGCAGTCGAGCCATTTTGCTAGAACCCTCTACCTACTCCATCGGTCGAGAAGAAAACCACTCCATCGTACTTCATTCGCGGCTAGTCTCTCGCCATCACGCGACCTTGTTCGGCGTGCAATATCCCGGTAGCCTGGAATATTCATTTTGGATCGTCGATGGAGATGCCAAGCAGGAGAGAAGTACTAATGGTTTGATCGTGAATGGCAAAAGACGATTGTGCCATAAACTCAAACACGGAGATTTGATTTTATTTGGTGGAGGAGCCAAAGCCAGTTATCAAGTAGAATCAGATTCCTCCACCCCCACACCCAATTGCATCTATCCATCCCAGCAGCAACCTATTTACGAGCCTTCAAATCATCTAGAAACGCATTTTCTCCCCAAACCCGAACTCAAGCAATTATGTGATGCGGCCCTATCCAGACTCGCCTCATTTCCAGAACTTTCGCCCTACGCGATTATCGAAACCAATTTAGAGGGGCAGATCGCGTATCTCAATCCAGCGGCCCTGACTGCATTTCCCAATCTTCAATCCCAAGATCGAAAGCACCCCTTACTCAGGGACTTATTGGAGATTCTAAAAACTCAAAACGTGAATCTATTACATCGATCGATTGAGGTAAACGATCGCCTCTACGAACAGTCCATTCATTTGATTTCCGAAAGTCAGCTCGTTCGTAGCTATATTTTTGATATTACAGAACGCCACGAAGCCGTCTCGGCATTACGTCAAAGCGAAGCCACGAACCGCGCTCTGGTTCATGCCATTCCCGATGCCATGTTACGCATCAATTGCCACGGAAAGTTAGTCGATTTCAAAGCCCCAACCAATTTTCAGTTTCCCATTGATGTCACCCATGGCATTGGTCGCCAACTCGACAAAATTTTACCCTCAATCACAGCCGAACTCTTTCAACATTCTCTCAAGCAAGCCTTAGAAACTCAAGAAATTCAGGTGTTTGAATTTCAGCTCCAATTGCAGGGTTCTCTTTACGATTACGAAGCACGCTCCGTCACCATCTCGACCCAGGAAGTCCTGTGTATGGTTCGAGATATTACAGCCCGAAAACACGCCGAACAAATGATCCACTATCAAGCTTTCTACGATGAGTTGACAGGCCTGCCCAACCGCACGCTGTTCGACCGGCATCTTGAAGAAGCCATCACCAATGCCAAAGAGCATTCCTGTTCCATGGGTGTAATGTTTCTCGATATCGATCGCTTCAAGACGATTAACGACACCCTCGGTCATGCCAACGGAGATCGGGTGGTGTGTGAATTCGGACAGCGCTTGAGTCAGTGTCTGCGATCGAGCGATATTGTCGCCCGTTGGGGTGGCGATGAGTTTACGATCCTGCTGCCGTATCTCAAAACCCCCGAAGCCGCACAAGAAATCGCCCAGCGCATTCTCGATACCTTTAAAACCCCGTTTCAAATTGACGATCGCGAACTGTTTATCGGTAGCAGTATCGGGATCGCCATCTATCCCGAACACGGCGAAGATAGTGAAACCCTGCTGCGAAATGCCGATGTAGCCCTATACCGAGTCAAGGAGCAGGGTCGGCAAAACTTCCAGCTTTATATCCCCACGATGAATTCTCAAGCTTCAATGCGACTGAGTTTAGAAAATTCCCTACATCAAGCCTTAGAGCGACAGGAGTTCTGCCTGTGCTATCAGCCTCAAATCGACATCACTACCGGAAAAATCACGGGTATGGAAGCCCTGCTGCGCTGGTATCACCCACACTTTGGCTTAGTTTCCCCCGATCGATTTATTCC
>NZ_JADEXN010000262.1 GCF_015207075.1 Zarconia navalis LEGE 11467 | reverse complement strand
GGCGATCGCGAAGACGATCGTATACGCCCACATCACGCCGTACTGCCCCGAAGCGGGAAACCTCTCCCACTGGCTGGCAGCCAGAACTCCAGAGGATGCCACCACCATGAAGACTCCCAGAAACAACAGCCAGCGAACGCTGAGTTCTTCCATTAAGGACTGGGTAATTCGGGCGAGAGGAGATTCTTTTTTGGGGGGAATTTCTCGATCGATCTGAACTGCCGCTTTTTGTGCCAATTTGGGAATTGTCACTGGGGTTGCGGGGGGCAGGCGATCGCTCAAATGTTGGCTGCACAATTGCTTGACTTGCGTATCGCTGAGTAAGCCGATGTCCCGCCAAACGGCGATTCCCCGAAATAACATTACTGGGGAAACATTGAGATCGAGATTCAGTCGGATCTGACGGTGGCGATCGGAGGACATAGCTTGCCTCTTCGGGAGTACGTGCTTTCTCTGAATCTTAGGATCGATCGCGATGCTTCATGCAGTCTTTGTTCTAGTCTGCAAATTGGCTGCTTTGTCAGTCGTCAATTTCTTTGCTTCGCCATTTTCGGTATGCTAAATTCAAAGTGGCATCTTGCAAACCCTCAACCGAAAAAAGCGATCGCTCCCTCAATCGGTTGGTTTGCTAAAATTCCCATCGTCACGGGGTTTTAGGCACACGGCAATCGCCAGTCCGGTAAAACTTATTTTTCTCCAAATTTTTGACTTTCAGCCCTTGCCACTTCTACTTAATTTTTTGTAATATATATATAGACAGTTTCACACTCAGTAATAAAAAGTCACATGAATTTGAATAACGTCAGCCACCCTTTGATATAGTGCTGACCTATATACCGAAGGCATCCAAGCTATTACAGCTTGGATGTCTTTTTAAATATTTTTAGATAAAGATAAAAGCGATTGCTTTTTGTATTGTTGAAAAACTTAACTCACGATTTAAAAATGAAGGGGAAGAGTGCGCTAAGCTGATTATAAAGAAATAATTAAGGCTACAAACCAGATGGATATTGTATGTATGAAAGATATCGATCCATTCGTCTTACGTCAGCTTTGGTCCACCATTGAAAATACTCAATCGCGAACGCTTACAAGCTTAGACGATGCTAGTTTAGTCGATCGATTAATTGGAGACTTCGGTCAACAGAGATCTCTCAACGAACCCGATCGAGAAAGTATTTGTGCTTATCTAAAATCCCGTATTTCCTTAATTCGAGATATTGCTTGCACCCGTCCGGGAATTCCTTTCTTAGGTTCGTCGTCTGTTTCTAATTCGCGCCAAAAACGCGAATCCAACCGTTAAGTACCTCCATTTTCACTGGCGAGTAGTCTACTTTTTCACCATCCACAGCTAAGATTCCTTGACGGGTGAAAGGCTCTAATTGCAACTTGCAAACCTTGTAAAACTCCATACCCGGAACGCGAGTGTGGGAACCATCCGCAATCTGCAATAAAGCTTGCAACAACCGCCATTTTGAGACTCCCTGCCGCACCACGAAGACTTCCATTGCACCATCCCAGGCGCTTGCGCCCGGTGCCACTTTCATATCCCCTGCCGCCCAAGGTAGATTCATCGCCCAAACCAAAACAAACTCATCTTCGATCGTCTGCCACTCGGAATTTGGGGATTCGGAATTTGAGGATGATGTAGAATGGCAATCGTCTCCACGGGGTTCGGTAACAGCACGAACAAATGAAAAACGCCCCCGATACGTCCGCAACTTAAGAATCCGCAGCAGCGCGTACAAGTCGCTGCGTAAAGAACCTAACCATCGGAGGCGTTCGGATTCGATATCCACATCGCTGACTAAACCCCAGGAGAGAGACAGGATACTGTAATAACGGTGGTTTGCCTGTTGCACTCGCACCAAATCGAACGAGCGCACGTTTCCCTTCGCAATCGCAAACGCCGCACTCACGGCATCGTCAGGTTCTCCTGCTATCTCTAAAACCGTTTTGCACAAGCCATTTCCCGTTCCTGCCGGAATCGTACCGATCGGGATTTCGATCGCCCTTTTCCAATCCGAACGACGCATCAACCCGTTAATGGCTTCGTGAACCGTTCCATCTCCGCCCACCACTACCAACCCATCAATTTTGTCTAAAGGTAGGTTGTAAGCGATTTTTGCGGCATCTCCTGCTTCTTGCGTTTCCGTTAGCGTCCATTGACTGTTACTCGCTGCCAATACAGAGGAAATGCGATCGAATATTTCGCGCGGGTTTTGGTTTCCGCTAGTGGGATTGAGTATAACGTGCAGGTGGCGGGGGGGAAGGATCGTATCGACATCTTCAACACCGCGTAGAGTATTATTAATGGCGCGAATCCACCGATTTCGGATGCGCTCGTCCGTGCAAACAAATCGATATTCTCGCAGCATTCGTCGCCGTTGTTGGAAGATATTCGATCGTACTAAGGGATAGACAGAAACGATAAAACTTGGCAAGTTGTTTGGCGAATCAGGTGAGATCGCCGCACCGACGATCTCGTCAAGAGCAAGGACGCGCTGTTCGCCCTCGCTTTCCCAAGTCAGCGTATCAGAAGCGAGACTTCCCCAACTTCGGGGACTTCCAGAATGCAGTTCGGCAAGATGTTCTTCAAAAATTATCAAATCGATCGTCAGTGGCGAATGGGACTTGAGTAAAATTCAAACCCATTGTGCTCGGCACTGCAAGACAGTACTCCAACCCAAAGTCAGTCGGGTCAAAAAAGTAGGGGTCAACTGCATTGACCCCTAGAATTTTTTCGTCGTGTCTCCTCGTAATAGGAAAACATCGCGGCTGGTGCAACTTCGAATCATTTGAGTGACTGTTCTGAAAGTGACTATTGTGAAAGTGACTGTTCTGAAAGTGACTGTTCTGAAAGTGTTTTTCCGATCAAACGCTGTGTTCGATACTATTCATCACTTGCATATAAGCTGGGTCATTAGTTTGGACTTCCCGTTCTTCGATCGCATTTTCATCTAGGATATATTTTCTAGCGTTGTCTGCAATGACCGCATTCGTGAGTAAATCTATAGATTCCGATCGATTGAGAGTATTGAGCGCTTCTGTATATTTCCGACTATGACTGGGTCGCACGGATTCCTGACAGTAATTTGACAATTCGCGACTTTCTGTCATCACTTTGAAGGCAATTTCTTTGTCTCGATCGCTCCCTAAAATAGCCAGATAAAGAAGATTGATGGTGGAAGAATCGTGAACGGGAATATCGTATTTTTTGATAATTTGCGGCCAATACCTTAATGCTTTGAATCCTTCGAGACCTCCTTTTTTGAGTGAGGCTTTTTCGCACCAGTCCTCTAATTCTTCAAGGTTCGCCGGACAACGACCTAAATTGCGCATCCCTTGTGCGAGAACTTGTCCGGCTTGAAAATTCCGCGTCGGTTTGCCAGTCACCGGCAGCATCATGCTACCCCGAACATCCGCTACAGTCGCTGTCAACTGAGAAAAGGTATGATCGCGCACTTTTTCCATGTCGCCGCCTTTACTATTTAAGGTTGCTTCGATTCGCGGCACGCCGTAGCCCAACTCCGTTAACGCGATCGGTTGCCGATAATAGAGTTTGTGGCGATCGCGCCGCGATATCGAAACAGTTGCGGCTTGATCGAGACATTGGTCGAGCAGTAAGGTGAGTAAGGTGGGTAAAATGCCGGAATTTTCCTGATGGAATTCGTACCCAAAGCCAGCAAAAATTGAGGCCATATTTTTTGCGGCTTTAATATATTGGGCTTCCACATTATGAATGCCCGGTGCCACCTGAATGTTCAGAGAAATGCGATCGAGCATATGTGCGCCGAGTAGCGCTGTCAAAGCATTGGGATGGCAGAAATTGGCCGTGAAGCTGTCAACGGGATCGCGAAGCGCATCGTGCCGGTGAAACCCGGAGAAGAAAGCCAGATTCGGTTGTTTCTCACACAGTACGTAGGAAGTATTAGTGGTTTTATTGTGACTGAAGGAACCCGCCAGACAGCCAAATACCACGTTATTGCGACCCAGTTTTTCTCGAATATTACAGGCTTGTTCGAGGTCTTGTTCGATGTAGTTACTGTTGGCGCTCAAAATCACCAACTCGCAATTGACGATTAGATACTCTAGAGTATTGGGAACGAGTTTCTTTCCCTCTTTGTGGTGAGCCATTCGTTCCATGGCTGCGACGCGATTGGGATCCATTCCTTGAATCGCTTCTTCGGAAAAAGCACCCATTAACTTCCGATCCGGACGGGGTGCGAGTAGCAGAGAAGCTTCTCCTTGTTGCATCGCACTATTGTAAGCAATGGATGC
Source organism: Zarconia navalis LEGE 11467 (assembly GCF_015207075.1). Lineage (GTDB taxonomy): Bacteria > Cyanobacteriota > Cyanobacteriia > Cyanobacteriales > Geitlerinemataceae > Zarconia > Zarconia navalis. Next base: position 2,994 of record NZ_JADEXN010000262.1, on the reverse strand, counting down.
GGCATAGAGACCGATACTATAGAACCCGATCTTCGAGTTCTCCAATTCGCGAATGCGCTGGTTGATATATTTTTTATCTAGCGAATCTTCAAAAAAACTGTTGTTCATTTTCTCTGTAAACTTAAATTTAATTGCGTTCGGACTAGGACTCGAGCGCGATTGGGTCTAGAAATTGAAGTCATCTACTTTGAATGCTCCTGTCCGTTTGCAGTCGGCTCGATCGAAAGATTTGTAACAGTGTATAACAACCTTAGTATGGCGATCGGTACTGAGGCAAGTACGCTATATATAGAGTCTGACCCCTCAAGTTTTCGCTCGGGGGGTGAGTTTCGATCGAGAAAGCGCATTTTACAACGGAGTGATGAAGAGGTTCGCTCGATACGATCGTGAGCTTGAATTGATTTAAAAAGAGATTTGCAAGTGTCCAGCCAGATCTCTATGCTTCTACCCAGATTCTAAACTCGACCGATTACAGCATTCACCCCGAGTCCTCTTATACGCAGAGGGGTTGGAGCGAAACTCCTCAAATCCAGATTTTCACCTTACCGATCTGGGGATATTGACCAAACGAGCGGCAACTTAGACGAACGCGACCCGATCGTGACACAAACAAAAAAGGGGCGATCGTTCGCCCCAGAAATATCAACTTCAGCAATTGATTATCGAATATCTCAATAGAATGGCACGCCCCATCGACATGAGGTGAATTGTTGGGCTTTTGATGAATGTGGATTTCGACTCAAGCCCGACGATAAGTTAGGAGTGGCGTGCCATTGGGCTTAAATCGTTTCTTCGACTTGCCGTTCGCCGATACTCGATTCGTCAAACACAGCCGAGTAGGCGAGTCCGGCGAGTACCGCACCGACGATGGGAGCCAACCAAAACAACCAAACCTGACTGAAGAGTTCGGCTCCGGCAAAAATCGCCGGCCCCAAGCTACGAGCGGGGTTGACGGAGGTATTGGTGACAGGGATGCTAATCAGGTGAATCAGCGTCAGACCCAAGCCGATGGCGATCGGAGCAAACCCGGCAGGAGCGCGGCGATCGGTCGCGCCTAGGATAATTGTGAGAAACATGAACGTCAAAACGAGTTCGGCAATCAGACAGGAAACTAAGTTGTAACCCCCTGGAGAATGAGCGCCGAAACCGTTGGTAGCTAAAGGGTTCGACCCAACCAGTGCGAAGCCTTCTTGACCGCTGGCAATTAAATATAGCAGTCCGGAAGCCACGATCGCCCCGACGACCTGAGAGACAATGTAGGGCAGCAAATCGGAGCCGGGAAAGCGTTTGGCCGCCCAGAGTCCGAAGGAGACGGCGGGATTGAGATGGCAGCCGGAGATATGTCCGATGGCATAAGCCATCGTCATCACCGTCAAGCCGAAGGCGAGGGAAACTCCCACCAGTCCGATGCCCAAGGGAAAGGCGGTGCTTTCGGCAATATTGGAACCATCGGCGGTATAAGCCGCAGCGAGAACGGCGCTGCCGCAGCCCCCGAAAACTAACCAGAACGTGCCGATACATTCGGCTATACATCGTTTAACAATCGGCATTTTCAAGAACTCCTATGATGTAAAGCAAATCGAGTACGCATCACCTTCAATGTGATGGCTTAGTAACTTCAATCTCGATCGAATCGGTACCTATTTACAACAAAAAGTTCACCCTTTTTCAAGAAGTTTCTTTCTTGATTTTTAGACAAATCCCACTTCGCTCAAAAATTTTTAATTTAACGACGCACCGTTCAATTTGTGGATTGAAGTTCTAACTGATATGTTAAGACAGGATTATACCTGCTTTGCTCCCAAAGTGGGATTAATGCGACATTTAGAACATAAAAATTAATGATGCCGCTCAGCCCAGTGAAAGATTACATCGCGCGATCGGGGTTTAGAAAAACTTAATATTTTGATAGAACCAATCGAACCGAATCTAAGATCTGTGGAGATCGAACGAGCAGCAATATATCTATTTTTTTTGATGTACGAAAATATGTTTTAATAATACGAATAAATTCTAAAAAAGTAATCTTAGCTCGATAACATAATCTTGTAAACTTGACAAAAATTTAAACCATTTGAGAATCGATCGTAGTGATTTCAGGCTTCTGATGGCGTTTTTAATGAAATGATAGGGGGAGCGGGTTTGAGGGGGAAAGGCCCGATCGTTTCCGTAATTCGACGCAGGTCGTTTCTAAAATTTTAGGTCTACGATCGAACCTTTCCTCCTGGACGTGCTGAACTCGTCACTGGTGAAGGTTCTTGAGTCTGGGTTGCCCTTTATATCTCTATCTATTGTCGAGAAGACTGGCCAGAAACCCAATTTAGAGGATTCAGTGCTGCTGGTGAATCAGGTCGCGTACTTGGAAAGCACCCGCCAGTTTGTAGAAAATCACAAGAAGATTTCCAATTCCGAAAATGGTGGGATTGGATGAAGAGGACTTATATTAAATTCGGATAATCACTTATTATTCGGCTTAAATGTCGAAGCTACGTGCAACTCCTTCAACTGCTTCTCATCCACGCTTGCCGGTGCATCGGTGAGCAAACACCGGGCTTGCTGCGTCTTCGGAAAGGCGATCGCATCCCGAATCGACTCTTCCCCCGCCATCAACATCACCATCCGATCCAAACCGTAGGCAATGCCGCCGTGGGGAGGGGTTCCGTACTCGAAGGCTTCGAGCAAAAATCCAAACTTACTGTTGGCTTCTTCTTCCGATAAGCCGATCGCCTCGAATACCCTTTCCTGCACGTCTCGCTGATAAATCCGCAAGCTGCCGCCACCGAGTTCTGTGCCGTTGTACACTAAATCGTAGGCTTGGGCGCGGGCTGTTTTGAGATCCTCGATATCTTCGGGATAAGGGGCGGTGAAGGGGTGGTGCAGGGCTTCGAGGCGTTTCTCGTCAGCATTCCACTCGAACATCGGGAATACCACCACCCACAGCAAATAGATTTTCTCTTCGTCGATGAAGCCCAACTGAGATCCGATAACCAACCG
>NZ_JADEXN010000261.1 GCF_015207075.1 Zarconia navalis LEGE 11467 | reverse complement strand
TTTGGCGAAGTTCCCCGTCCCCCCCACGCCGTACACCCACGCCGTTCGCAGGATGATATGTTGGGGGCTGACGTTGCGGACGGCTTCTTCCCCGGCGAGTTTCGACTGTCCGTAGGCCCCAATGGGTTGGGTGGGGTCGGTTTCGCTGTAGGGATGGCTTTGGGTGCCGTCGAAGACGTAGTCCGTGGAGATATGAATGAGGGTAGCGCCGAGTTTTTGGGTGGCCTCAGCAAGGATGCCGGGGGCGATACCGTTGATTTGACTGGCGAGTTCGGGTTCGCTTTCGGCTTTGTCCACGGCGGTGTAGGCGGCACAGTTGACGACGACATCGGGTTGGATTTCGGCGACAACTTCGCGGATGCCATCGGGTTGGGTTAAATCGAGGCGATCGCGCCCCACACCGATAATTTCGAGTTTTTCGTCGGGAGATAAAACCTGCTGTAATTGGTGCCCTAACTGACCGTTAATCCCGGTAATTAATATGCGACTCATCTAAAACTCCGGAGTGAGTGGATACCCCCATCTTTTAAGGTGGGGGAGGAAACGAGTGGTAGAGCGGTTTTAACCGCAGACCCCAAAGGGTTCAGCAATCGCTCATGGGGAAAACCCCCTAGTCGTGGCGTTGCATCACCGCTTAACGATTAAGCCCGTCGATCTTTTGAGTAATCGCACCTTCCGGGCCGAAAACTGTGCGATTCTTTTCCAGTTGATGTCGCTAACCGACACCTGAGTTGTCGTATCACCACTCACCCAACCTCGGTAAGTCTTCCCGGCGCGAGTGGCTTCGACGCAATCGCCCTTGCGAAATCCGTGAGCGGTGACAGTGCCGCCGTACTTACGGCGCTGCCCACCCTTAGAGAACTGCAACAAATGCAATTGGCGACGACTAACCGGTGGGCGGCGCACCACCGCAAAAGGTGCGGAAGTGACAGTGGTATTCTCGAAGCTGACGAGTCGGGAGTTTTGGAAATGGACTGTCTGTTTCCGGTTGAAAACCGTTGCCGCCAGCGACGGGCGCGAGACGGCTTGGTGGGCATTAAGGGGATGCCATCGGGTGACAGCACGGGTACACGTTGCATGGTGATAAACCTTACGTGAAAGTGTTTGGGGTTCGACTACGCGGTTACTGAGCGCGCCGAAGTACACCCCGTCCCTTCGACCACTTCGCTCAGGATGTCTGGGCGTTACCCACGCCCGATAACACGGGCTTGCAGGGAATCCGAACTAGGGAAGTATTCGGAAGTGCGTGCCAGAACGAATCGCACGTCTAGTCAGACCTGGGGGAGTTGGTTATCTCCCTAAGCCCCGTCATTTATGCGGGGGTTTCTGACAACATCATCCTGCTAATATTTTTTCGGTTTAAGCAAAGACTTCGGCATCTTTAAAAGAGGAAGCCTCTTTATCCTTTGCCGATAGAGTCGGTTCGAGGCCGTTGAGATGCCAATCGATCGCTAAATCCGGATCGTTCCAGACGATCGCCCGTTCGTATTCTTTAGCGTAGTAATCGGTGGTTTTGTAGAGAAATTCTGCGGTATCCGATAAGACGACAAATCCATGGGCAAATCCGGCGGGAACCCAAAATTGTCGCTTATTTTCTGCGCTGAGAAGACATCCAACCCACTGCCCAAAATGGGGAGAACTTTTGCGAATATCCACGGCAACATCGAAGACTTCTCCGGCACAAACTCGCACGAGTTTTCCTTGTGCTTGCTGAATTTGATAGTGCAATCCCCTCAACACGCCTTTAATCGATTTCGAGTGATTGTCTTGAACAAAAGTTTCCGTTACGCCGGTTTTTTCCGAAAAGACTTGTTGGTTAAAGCTTTCATAGAAAAATCCCCGATCGTCTCCAAAAATTCGAGGCTCGATAATCATTACGTCGGGTATTTCAGTCGGAATCACTTTCATGAATCAATTTCGCATTGGCTGAACTTGCGGTATTATATCACTTGCAATTTTATTCGAGGTTAAAGTTTTGATTAAAAATAGTATCGGTTGAGTAAAGTAATACTGGTTACCGTTTCAATTATTAAAAAGTAAGCGATTAAGTAAATTTGGACTCGATCGCGAATCCAATTGAATCTAATATTTGCCAAAGGAAGGAATAATAAGGGCGACAGAGGAATTAAATATCGACCCTGAATGTAGATCACTTTATCTGCACCGACTGGGGTTAAAGTTAAATAAAATAACGTAACAATTAAACAAAAGTTTAAAATCGCGATCGTTGCCCCGATTGTTTTTTGTTTCCAGGAAAGAGAAAAAGGGCGATCGCAACTTCCAATTGCCACAACTGCAAGAACGAAAGGATAAGAGATAATGACTGGAAGAGGCAAGCGAGTATCCAGCCAGCCGAGTTTCCCCACAAATTCTTCAATATAAGATAGACCAAACGTCGATACACTATTTCCAATAACTCGAACTAAATAAAATGGTTTTTGAATGAGAAAAGATACCTGTCCTGAAAGGGATACATCTTCAAATAAAGGTACGTAAATTTGGCTAGAAACAATATACCAAGTCAAGCTAAAAGTAAAGCAAGTTACTAAAATCGTAATGAACAAAAGAATATATTTTTTGAAATTTCCTATTTTGGAGATTGGAATTAGCCAATATAAAAAGATTAATGGGAGATAGGCTTGCTTAGTTAAAGCAATTAAAAGTGGGAATAAAAATAACGATCGGGTATGCTTTGACGTCAGTTTGTCTGATAGAAAGCTACAGTACAAGCAAAATGCTAACCACAGAAAAGAGATGCCGATCGCAAATACATCCCCCGACATTGATGCCGACTGAAAAACGGACATTGGCATTAAAAGTAAGCCAACAAATACCCATTTCAAAATCGGCGATGTACGAATAATCCAATACCCGATCGCAAGCCAAAATAATAGATTAAAGAATCGTCCGATATACATCATCCCCAGTGGAGAAAAGTTTAATAGTTTCGCCACTGTTATCCCTGTAATTTGAGGAATATAGGGAATGGGAGAATAAAGAACGATCGTGGGAAACTTAATAAAAATGCGATCGTCGGGATTTAAAGGCAAATCTAGAATCGCCAAAATATCTTCTACTTTTTGTTTGCGTTCCGGACGAAACCGCAAATCCTCTTGCGATGCCGTTCGTACTGTGGTTAGCAAACTTTTCGGCAGGGTTCCCCCAGCGCAAGGACGATCTGGAAAATAGTTACTATACCCGTAACAATCTCCTTTTTGATACTCAGCAATAATTTGACCTTCAGACAGTTGAAATGCACGATAAAAATGCTGATATTCGTCAGGAGATTGAAAGGGAGGAATTATAAAAATTAAGAGGACGCCAAAAATACTCGCAATTGTTGTAAAGGCGGTGGCTGGCGATCGCCAAAATTGAATTTTATCGAACACAAACGAACGAACCTCTCAAATTCGTGGTTGACATAGAATTAATTTTATTGTAGAAGATAGGGGTATTGTTCGAGAATTAGATTTTAATTCTTCACCGATCGAAGTTATCCCGTTTTGCTGTAACCCGATGACAATTTTTCGTCCCCCTAAAATTCAAGAAACCCAAGAGTTCTATCAAAACTTAGCGCAAAACGATCGCTATCAAGAGCATATTTGGGGAAAATCGCAACGATTTAATAGCGAAAAATCCGTCACCTCAATTTCGATCGAGAAATATTTTACCCAAAAAATCGATCGTCTCATTCAACCCACCGATAAAGTTATCGATATTGGTTGCGGTTCGGGTCTTTTCTTACCGATGATTTCTCAACGTTGCCGCGAACTAGTAGGTGTCGATATTTCTCCAGAGTTCCTCCGAGATAGCCGAGAAACCATCGATCGATTTGGCTTAAGCAATACTCGGGTTCTCCTGGCAAAATCAGAAGAACTACCATTTCCCGACAATGAGTTTGATGTCCTGTTAATGGTGGATGCCATTCATCATATTTACCATCTTTCAGAAACGGTTTTGGAGATGAAGCGAGTTCTAAAACCTGGCGGTAAACTGATTATTTTCGAGCCAAATATTCTCAACCCTGCATTATTTTTGATGTGCTTATTCGATCGAAATGAATGGGGTGCAGTTGGTTTGGGACGAAAATCGGCATATCGACACCTTTTTCAACCCTTTTTTAATATAGATGCGATCGAATATAACGGATTACTCATCGGTCCGGATTCTCCAATTAATTTAAAAATTGCTGATTTTCTCAATTATCCAACCTTTTCTACATTTGTCGGCTGGTTAAATCCCAAAATTTTTATTTCAATGACCCATTGATGACTAAAGGGAGATCGGTATTCGCGTACTGTAAGTATTCAGGTTAAAGTTATTTGAGATCGAATCCACCCCTAACCCCTGCCGAGAGGGGAACAATCGCCTGAAATTGGGAAAAAATAAAAAACATTGAAAATATTTATCTTCTACTCCCCTCCGCTGGAGAGTTCGGGGGAGGGTTCGACGATTTGCTGGTGTAGCTGAATTCTTACGTACACTCAGCTATATATAGCAATTCTCAGTCTTGTTAGGTACACCCAAATTCTATTCCCTATTTCCCATTCCCCCCGACCCTAAAACCAGAAACTCTGTACTTCAACAAATTGAGAACCGCTATATTGTTATCTCAATTCACATCAACTCACTCAAAACATGACCTCCGTTCGTCCTTCCGATAAATCTCGATCGAAACCCACTAAGCGATGAGTAAACCATATATTTTTTGTTCTTATAAATGTGTGTGTTGGGTTTGCGATACTCCAAATCCTCAAGTTGTCAAACTAGCAAATATTACCGAACCTCTCACCAGCGAATCCTTTGCCATTACCGACAGTCACTACGGACAAACCGAAGAAATTCAACGCTGCCAAAATTGCGGCTTTCTCCAATGTTCTGATTTCGAGAACGTTTTAAGTTTCTACGAACAACTCGAAGATGTGGCGTATGAAGAAACTCGCGCCGAACGGATGCTGCAAGCGCAAAAGCTGCTAGAAATCCTGCAAAAATATCGATCGAAAGGGACATTTTTCGATATTGGCGCTGGTAGCGGTATTCTCGTCGAGGCAGCATTGAAAATGGGGTACGACGCAGAAGGTATCGAACCTTCCCTCTGGTTGCAGCAACAGGCGCAAAAACATCAGCTTCCCGTTTATGCCGGTAGCTTTCCCGATGATTGCTTTCCCGACACGAAGCCGCGCCACAGGTACGATATCGTTACCCTAATCGATGTCATCGAACACGTTCCCAATCCTGGGGAAGTGGTGGCGGAGGTTGCGAAAATCTTGTCTGAGGATGGTATTGTGGCAGTCGTTACTCCAGATGTAGGTTCGCTGGCGGCGAAAATTTTAGGGTGGAAGTGGTGGCATTTTCGGGTGGCACATATTGGTTATTTTAACCGTAAAACCTTGAATCTAATGATGAAACGAGCGGGTTTTGAATGCGTTAAGATGACTCGTCCCACCTGGTATTTTCCTGCCGAATATTTGTTAGAACGTCTGGCGAAGTATTTACCGTTTCGGCTACCTATCTCTTCTCCGGCTTGGATGAAAAAAATTGTCATTCCGCTAAATTTAGGCGATTCTTTATTAGGTATCTACCAGCGAAAAAGGAAAGCCGAGTGAGTATCCGAGTCAGAATCTATCAAAATATCCATCCCTATCTCGAAATTGCCAGACCGGATCATTGGTTTAAAAATGTTTTTTTGCTACCCGGAACGGCTTTAGCTGCGGTTTTTACCCAAACTTCGATCGAGCTATTTTGGGGTAAACTCATTATCGGTATCCTCAGTACTTGTGCGATCGCATCTGCAAACTACGTCATTAACGAATGGATTGACGCACAGTTCGATAAATACCATCCCATTAAAAAGAATCGCGCTTCGGTTCTCGGAAAAGTCACCGCGCGATGGGTTTATTTAGAGTATCTTTTGTTATTGGGGATTGGGTTTAGTCTGGCAAGGCTAGTTTCTACGCCGTTTTTAGTGACTGAAATCATTTTTTCAGTGATGGGTTTTTTGTATAACGTAAAACCCTTTAGAACTAAAGATAGAGTATATTTAGATGTTATTTCCGAATCGATTAATAACCCCATCCGTTTGGTTCTCGGCTGGTTTATCGTCACTCATTCTCTGATTCCGCCGTCGAGTTTATTGTTAGGATACTGGGCCGGTGGCGCGTTTTTGATGAGTATCAAGCGCTATGCCGAGTATCGTTTTATTGGGAAACCGGATATTGCTGGGCTTTATCGACGCTCTTTTAAGTTTTATACGGAAACGAGCCTTTTAGTTCTATCTTTTTTCTATGCCAATTGTTCGGCTTTTTTCTTAGGCGTTTTTCTAGTTAAATATCGCATCGAACTCGTGTTGAGTTTACCGGGATTTGCAATTCTATTTGCGTGGTATTTATATCTAGGTATAAAATCCGATTCTCCCGCTCAGAAACCCGAACATATTTATCGAGAAAAAGGATTTACTTACTATACAATTTTTTTGGCGATCGTGGTTTCCCTGTTATTTGCGATCGAAATTCCGGGACTGAATTGGTTTCTCGAAAATGCGTTTATTACCCAAGAGTGAGTAGTCGTACCTGACTCACTGACAAAACTCGATGATGTAGGTTGGGTTACTCATGACTTAAAATCGAAATCGCTCCTTTAATCCAAGCTTCTGCATCTTCAAGTTCCAAAGATTCTCGATCTTGCGAAAGTGAATTGAGCGCTTGCACCACCTCGCTGGGGGTATAACCGAGCGCCAGTAACGTCATCTCCACATCCTCGCGCATATCCGGTGTCAGTCCAGCAGTCGGCGTAGAATCCAATCCCGAAGTTTGGCGCCATTCGGAGAGTTTGGTACGCAGTTCCAGGCAGATGCGTTCTGCGGTTTTCTTACCCACCCCTGGCGTAGCCGAGAGGATGCGAATATTGCCCGAAACGATCGCCCCCACCAAATCCGAAAGTTCGAGGGTACTCAGCAGCGCGATCGCCAGTTGGGGGCCGATGCTGCTGACACTGATGAGTTGGCGAAACAAATCCCGTTCGGCAAGGCTGGCAAACCCGTACAAAATCGGCTGTTCGTCCCGCACTTGGTAATGAGTGAAAATCTGGACGGGGTCGCCGCTGGGGGGCAGATTTTGCACTAGGCGCGGTGCAATTTGCACGTCGTATCCCACTCCCCCAATTTCGACAGTCAACAGGGTGCGAGTGGCGCTTTGTTTGACAATCCCAACCAGGGTGCCTTTGAGATAGCTAATCATCGCGCATTTTCAGTAACGGGAATTGGGAGGGGGAGACAGGGG
>NZ_JADEXN010000260.1 GCF_015207075.1 Zarconia navalis LEGE 11467 | reverse complement strand
GGGTATTCCCATCTAATGCCACTAGTCCCGAAGCCGGATCGACAACGGGGGTCTGAATTTGCACCGCACCGCTAAATTCTGCCCCCAACGCCGAGGTGGCGGTAATATCGCTCTCGGGGGTGGGTGCATCCCGAAACTGAGTGCCGAAGATGCCATCGGCGGCAATATTCACCTGTCCCCCGAAGCTTTGTTCGGCATTGGCACTGATATCGCTGTTCTCCAAAGCAACTAAATTGACGGTATCGAGGTTAATATTGCCACCAATGGCTAGATCGCTGGCGTTCGAGATAATGCTGCTATTGTTGCGCAGCAGGAGCAAATCTGAGGTTAGATTGATGTTGCCTTGATTTCCCGCTGCGACATTGGCTTGAAAACTCGATTGTCGATCGATCTCGATCTCGTCCGCCTCGATCGATAAGTTGCCTGCATCTCCAATACTCGTACCACTCACAGAAATTGTGGTCCCATCCACCAGGTTTAGGCGCTCGGCCGTAATGTCTACCGAACCGGCCGCAAAATCGCTTTGGGAAGAGGCGGAAATTTGAGAGTCGATCAGTTCTAGTAAACCCGTTTGAATGGCGATCGTTCCTCCAAAGCCAGAAGCATTACGATTGCTAATCGAATCAATCCGGCTTTGGCTGGTGAGTAGCAGGGTGTTAGCCACATTTAGATCGATCGATCCGGCATTTCCATTGGTGAAGGTAGAAGCAATAATTAAGCCAGTATTGGCAAGGGTTAAGTTTTGGGCATTAACGATAATATTTCCCCCATTTCCCATTGCCTCGATCGGGTTGCCATTAAAATCGAAACCGCCGACTTGAGAACCGATCGAACTGGCAAGGATTCCGACTCCATCCGCTCCATCAATGCTTAAAGTATCGGTAACATTAATATTAAGATTGCCCGCATCACCCGCTCCGAGGGTAGAGCCAGTAATTATCCCACCATTTGAGAGTTGTAAATTTTGGGTGTCGATCGTAATATTTCCCCCATTTCCGGTGAGTTGAGTCCCATCGATCGCATCACCCTGGCGATCGATAATGCCGACTTGACTATTAATCAAGCTGGGAAAAATCCCTTCTCCATCAATGACTAAGGTTTCCGTAACATTGATGTTAATATTACCTGCATCGCCGATTCCCAACGTAGACCCAGAAATCGCCGCACCATTGGTGATTTGCAAATTCCGAGCATTAATATTTATCTCTCCCCCATTCCCCGCACCACTCACAAAACCAAAACTACCATCGGAATTTAGAATGGCTGCTTGACTGGCGATACTACTAGGATTTTCCAACCTCTCGCCATCAACGGCTAAAGTGCCAGCAACATTAATATTGAGATTGCCTGCATCCCCATCCCCTCCAGAAGAATTTGCGATCGCACCACCATTGGCAACTCGCAGACTTCGAGCATTCAAATTCAGATCTCCACTGTTACTTTCGCTTGCCGAAAGAATTAGTAAGCCGCTAATAAACAAGGAATTTGAGATACCCACGATCTCGAACTCATCGACTGTAACTGTTAAGTCTCCCCCACTGCCCGATCCAGCTTGACCATTGGTAATAAGAGCATTATTCGCAATCCTAAATCTTTCTGTTTGTATGGATAAATCGCCACTATTACCAGTCGTTCCTACCTCTGCTTGATTGAAAAAACTACTCGGATAGAATCCGGTATCGGTTCCAATAATTTCCACCGATTCAGAGGCTCGAATGACAATATTCCCCCCATCCTCTGACCCGAGAACGTTACTAATAATGGTAGAAGTATCAAAAATCGAAATATTACCGGCTTGGAAATGTATATTGCCACTGCCCTCACCACTCACATCCACTGAGGATGCTTGGGTAAAATCGAGATTGCCAAAGCGGTTTATCTCTTCATAATTTAGGGTAAATCCATCGGTTACCCGAATCAGAGAAACCGTTCCCGATTCTGCGACGCTTCCGAGTTCTACTCGCCCTTGACTGGCTGTAAGATTACCGCCTTCAACCAGAATATCTCCACCCACTAATGCTAAAGTCTCTCCAGAATTTACTTGCAATCCCTCAGGGCGATTGGCGCGGATGGGAATAAATGTAATCGGGTTGAGTACTATATTATGACCGTTGCCGCGCACCTGAATCGCGCTGGGATTTTGCCCCATCTGCAAACCAATGGGGATGTTGACACTCAGCAATGGTGGTGCGTTGGGTTCGCTGGCACTGTAGAAACTGCCATCTTCAAATAACACGCTCTCGGCAGTGCTGCCAAGGAAGGAACCGCCGATATTCAAACTAGCGTTGGGGCCGAATTGGATGCCGTTGGGATTGATTAAAAACAGGTTCGCACCTCCATTCGCCCGAATTAATCCGTCGATGTCGGAGAGGTTGCCGCCAGTGACGCGGGTGATGATATTGTCGATACTGATGGCGTTGTTGAAAAAGGCTTCGCTGCCGGTGGGGATGGAGAAATCCGAGAAGCTGTGGAAAAGGTTGCCACCCGCTTGCGTGCCACCTTCGATGGTGAGGACGTTGCCATTGGGCAAAACCACTGAATTGTTGGGTAAGGTGGCATCTGGGGTAATCTGGGCATTGGCAGGTGTGGCAACAGTTGCCAAAGTGCAAACGGCAACAGATACCAGCCAAGAGGGGGAGTTGGCTTTGCTCATGAATGCTCCTGAGTTGAATTGAGTTAACGGGGTTAGGGATTTTCGGGGTTGCGGTTGGCGCGCTTCAGTACCGAATGTCTTCGCACAAAAGTCAAGGGGAAGGGGCGATCGCTTTTGCACCCAAACAGAAACTCGATATGTCAATTCTCTTCCAAATCGCGCCTCATCGTCCAGAGGACTGGGTACTCGCAGAGTCTTGGGAAACCGACTCGCAGTCTGGGTGGGGTTGCCAGGGGGAATAAGAGAGGTTGCCCGATGCGGCGACTAACTCAATTTGTCCGCGACTATTGGTTCTCCATCCCGTGGCTTCGACGAACGGTTCCGTCGAAACAGAGAATTCCTCGGGTTCTGTCCCCGTTGGATTGAGGGTAAGATGACTTTGAATTTCTCCCAAACGAGTATCTCGCCACACCGTTTGCGGTTGCAGGAATTGGGTGGGGTCTTCAGCCAGTCCGCCATTACCGGTGATGACAAAGCGATTCTCCAGAGCCGCCGCACAGCTGTTTTGAATTTGAGTACTGGGGTTGAGAGTGCTGCCATCTAACGCCACCAATCCCGAAGCTGCATCCACATCGGGAGTCTGAATTCGCACCACGCCGCTAAATTCAGCTCCCAATGCCGAGGTCGCCGTGATATCGCTTTCGGGGGTCGGTGCATCCCGAAACTGGGTGCCGAAAATCCCGCTCGCATCGATCGCGATTTGACCGCCCCGATCGTTGATGGAGTTCGCGGAAATGTCGCTATTTTCCAAAGCCACCAGGGTGTCGGTGTCGATGGCGATATTTCCGCCCGTGGCATTCCCGGCATTGGTCTCGATGCGGCTTTGTTGGCGTAACTGAATGTCGCGAGCCTTGAAATTGAGGTTGCCCCCCAGACCCGAATTTGTCGAAGCGTCGATGCTCCCTCCATCTGTCAAAACCAGCTCCCGTGCCGCAATATTGAGATTGCCCGCCCTGCCGCTTCCTAAAGCCAGACCGGTTACCCGAGCGTCACGCCCCACCACCAGGCGATCGGCATTGAGGTTCAATTCTCCCGCACTCCCCGTAGCACTGACATCCCGCAAGAAGGCGACCGCCCCCACAGACACCTCGACGAGCGCATCCTCTAATACGACGCGACCCGCATCGATGGTAATGTCTCCCGCATCTCCGTCATTCAAAGAGGCCGCAGAAATCAATCCCAAACGCACATCGAGGACGGGGGTAGAAATGTTGATGTTCCCCCCAGGCGATGAGTTCAAGGTTTGGGCGGCAATATTGCTGAAGCTGTCGAGTTCCATGTCTTCTCGAATGATGCCTGCCATCGAGATCGACTCCGATGCCCGAATGGTGACATCGCCACCAGGCCCTCCCGCATCAGACACGAGCAAAGAAGAGCCAATAATCGAACCGTTGGACGAAGCAATGACGCTCCTTCCCGAAAGGCTCAATCGTTGAGTGTCGATGATAATATTTCCAGAACGCCCATTAAGACCGAAAGCGTTGGTACTAATCAGGGTGTCGAACACTGCTTCGGGGGAACCGAACATTTCGATGGATTCGGTCGCCATAATGGTAATGTCTCCCCCAGCTCCATTCGTGGGCGTGACACTCACCAAACCGGCTTCAGAACTCATGGTGAGGCGATCGGTCTCAATGTTGATATCTCCTCCCGTTCCGGTACTCCCGAGAATAGTCCCGTTGTTGATGCCAGAACCCACCAGCTCGAAGGTATTGCTACGAACTCTCAAATTTCCCGCATTCCCCGCCCCAAAAGTGGTGCTGCCTCCGAGAACGCCATTATCCAACCGCAGTTTTCCCGTCTCGATGATGATGTCTCCAGCATCGCCCGTTCCCGCAGTCCCGGTGAGCAGAGCGATTTGCGCCTCGAAGGGATTGATGACTCCCTGGGTTAAATAGAATCCGGCAACGAGTCGATAATTCTCTAACCCGAGTCCGTTGAACTCCACCGAATCCGTTACCTGAAAACGGATATCCCCTCCTCTACCTTCTCCTAATGTCAGGGTGGAAATTTGCGACCCTTCTGTAACCTGCAACTCTCGGGCGCGGATCTCGATCCCCCCACCGTTGAGATTTCCTAGGGTGAGGGCAAAAATTCGCCCATCCCTCAGAGTTGCGGTGTCTCCAACGATCTCGACTCGGCCCCCACCCACACCACTGGTATTGAGGAGGCTGCCATTAGAGAGACTGATGTTGCCTGCATTGACGATATCACCTTTCTCAAAACGCCATCCCGATAATGTCGGCGCAAAATTGACTAAACCCTCGCCTGCCACGCTTCCCAGGTAAATTTGACCGTTGCTGGCGGTTAAGTTGCCTCCGGCGAGTTGGATTTCTCCACCAATCAGGGCTAAGGTTCGATCGGGACGGACTTCGAGTCCTACGTTCGCTAAATCGATATTGGGCGACAGGGGAAAGGGAAGAACGGGGACGGGAGAGTCGAAAGACGATCGGGCGATCGATCGATTGACAAT
This sequence comes from Zarconia navalis LEGE 11467, assembly GCF_015207075.1. Lineage (GTDB taxonomy): Bacteria > Cyanobacteriota > Cyanobacteriia > Cyanobacteriales > Geitlerinemataceae > Zarconia > Zarconia navalis. The sequence goes on along the minus strand of NZ_JADEXN010000260.1, from coordinate 2,154 downwards.
GCGATCGGGATTGGCTCCAAATTGCAATCCCACCGGAACGCTAACGGTCAGTAGGGTTGATGCGTCGGGTTGGGTGGCGCTGTAGAAACTGCCATCTTCAAATAACAGGCTCTCTGCACTGCTGCCGAGGAAGGAACCGCCGATATTCAAGCTGGCATTGGGCCCGAATTGGATGCCGTTGGGGTTAATTAAAAATAGGTTTGCCGTGCCGTTGGCGCGAATTAACCCGTCGATGTCGGAAAAGTTGCCTCCGGTGACGCGGGTGATGATGTTCTCGATACTCAGGGAATTGTTGAAGAATGCTTCAGTTCCCGTGGGGATAGAGAAATCCTCGAAACTGTGAAAAAGGTTGCTGCCTGCTTCAGTTCCCCCATCAATGGTCAAGACATTACCATCGGGAAGGACAACTGAATTATTGGGTAAAGTGGCATCGGGGGTAATCTGTGCTTGTCCTGGAGTAGCGATCGGTCCCAAAGTCAGGAGAGCAGCAGATACTAGCCAAGAACCAGAGTTGGCTTTGCACATGAATGATTCTAAGTTGAATTGAGTGGATAGAGTTAAGTTCTTGAAGGAGTTACAGTAGTTTTGGCAAAGGGTTAACCCCAGCCATCACCAACGGGGTAGGCACAGGGGCACTACCCCTACTGTTTTTTATGACGTCTTGAGCTAACCCCTGCGGTATCTATGTTTGTGAAAACCGCGATCGGTCATCGGATTGGGCACAGAATGTTCGATAGCTGATGCTCAAAGGAAGTAGCGATCGCCCATTTGACCCAAGCTGACCTTGATATTTTCATTGTCTCCGAGTTCCGGTTCACCGTCGAGGGGACTCGGGATCGATGGAATGGTTGGAGGAGGTGCGATCGGAGTCGGGCAACGATTCGCAATCGGGTTGTGGCTGCCAGGGGGAATAAGACGGATTTCCCGATGCCGCGATTAACTCAATGTGACCGCGATTGTTGGTTCTCCATCCCGTGGCTTCGACTAAGGGTGCAGTGAGTGCGGAGGCTGCCTCGGCTTCTACTTCAACGGAACTGGGGGTTAGATGGCTTTGGATTTCACTCAAACGGGTATCTCGCCAGACGGTGCTCGGTTGTAGGGGTTGAGTGGGGTCTTCGGGGAGTCCCCCATTACCGGTGATGGCGAACCGGCTGCGGGTGGCAATCTCACAGCTATCTTGAATTTGGGTGTTGGCGTTGAGAGGGTCGGCATCCAACGTTACCAGTCCTGATGCGGGATCGACAATGGAATTATTAATATTGACCGTGCCATCGACACCGAATTGAGAACTGGCGGTAATGCGGCTATCGGGAGAGACGAACAGTCCGCTAGTGGTAATTTGGATATTGCCGCCCGTTCCTTCAATGGCATTTGCATTGATGCGGCTATTTTCCAGAAGCGCAATGGTATCGGAGTCGATCTGAATATTCCCACCGTTGCCGACTCCAAAAGACTCGGCATCGATCGCCGCACCATTGCGCAATTGCAGCGAATCACGAACGTTGAGGGAGATATTTCCCCCTTGACCCGAAGTGGTTGCCGCGAGAATTTCTCCGGAGCGATCGAGAAAAATTCGATCGGCATTCACCTCAAGGAATCCCGCATCTCCGCTTCCCTGATGTTCGACTGTGACGACTCCGCCATCGCCGACCCGTAAAACTGGAGTATTCACAATGACATTACCCGTGTTGCCACTGGGAGTCGGAGGGAGTCCAAAAATTTGTTGAAATACTGGGGGCAAAATCTCTGCACTTGCAGAAATACGACTCGGCTCGCCATCTTCTCCCACGCCGCGAACTTCAATCGATTCCGACACGTCGAACGTTGCATTGCCAGCATTACCCGTTGCCAACGTACCCGAACTGATGGCTCCTCCATCTTGGAGAATCAGTTTCGAGGCATTGACCGTTAAGCGACCGCTATCTCCCCGGTTAAAAGAACTGACGCTGATGACCGACGGCGAACTCACCAGAGCATTCGTACCCAAAACTTCAATGGTGTCGGTCACGTTGACTGCGATATCTCCAGTATTGCCAATACCTAGGGTCAGGTTGGAAATATTACCTCCATTGACCAGACGCAAACGATCGGTCGAAATTGTAATATCTCCACCCAAACCCGAACCCAGATTAATGGATGACACGATACTCACTC
>NZ_JADEXN010000259.1 GCF_015207075.1 Zarconia navalis LEGE 11467 | reverse complement strand
TACCAGTGCGATTGCCATTGTTGCGATTGCCATTGTTGCGATTGCCATTGTGATGACCGTTGCTGTGGATATTCAGCGTGCGAGCGCGGAACGTCCGTTCCGTTGCTTCCGGCTGCTGCAAGTACCCCAACGCGACACTGGGGCCCGACACCCAGATTTCGCCAATTTCTCCGGATTTGCACGGTTGTAAGGTCTTTGGATCGACGATAGCGATCTGCTGGTCTGACAAACTTCTCCCGCAACTGACGACTGCTCTGGCATTTTTCTCCTCGGCATCCACTCGCACGACGCGATGCTTGGCTAAGGCATTCGCGTCAATGGTTTCCACGATCGGTAATTTGTTTTTGGCGGCCCCACTCACAAATAAAGTCGCTTCGGCTAGACCGTAACAGGGGTAAAATGCTTCCCGACGGAAACCGCAAGGTGCAAACGCCGCCGCAAATCGATCGAGTACTTTTTGGCTGATGGGTTCGGCTCCATTAAAAGCGACATCCCAACAACTCAAGTCAAGATCTTCGATCTGCTCCGGTGAAATCTTGCGAGCGCACAGGTCGTAGGCAAAGTTGGGACCGCCGCTACTGGTGGCTCGGTAGTGAGAGATCGCTTGCAACCAACGCACGGGTCTCTGCAAAAATATCAGTGGTGACATCAACGTTGCGGGGAATCCACCGTAAAGCGGTTGTAGCACGCCACCGATCAGACCCATATCGTGGTACATCGGCAACCAACTGACAACGCTGCTATCGGCTGAATGCTCGAACGCTTGGTAGATCCCCCTTGAGTTGTGCAGCAGGTTTTGGTGGGTAATCGCCACACCTTTTGGAGCGGCGGTGGAACCCGACGTGTATTGGAGAAAGGCAAGGGTCTGACGGTCAATGTCGGGTTCGCTCCAGTCGTCGGCTGCGGCTAGATCGAGGCGATCGGTCACCAGCCACTTCAAGACCTTCAGTTCTGGCGCGAGATCGAATTGTTTTTCTAGGGTGGACAAGACGGTGCTGGTGGTCAGTGCGACCACAGCGTTGGCATCTGCCAAAATTGATTGGATGCGAGTCAAGGAGCGATTGGGTCTGGGGGGATAGGCGGGAACGGCAACAACCCCGGCGTAGAGACATCCAAAAAATGCCGCAATGTATTCAAGTCCGGGAGGGTATAGGAGGACCGCTTTTTCACCGACGAGATCGGCGGATTGAAGAATGGCTGCGATCGCACGCGCACACCGATCTAACTCTTGGTAGGTGAGGCTGAGTGTCTGGGTTTCTCCATCGACCAAAAAGGTGTAAGCGGTTCGATCGCTTTGATGGACGGCCCGATAACGAAGAAGCTCAACCAAAGTGGTGGCAAGGGAAGAATGTTCCAAACGATCCATTCAAGGTCTACTTTATTTTTTTTACTCTAACTAAATTATCTCCGATCTAACGATCTGTCTAGAAAAGTTGTGACTCGTACAAATGACTGAAAGGGTTCGATTCCGTCATTTGTACGAGTATACCAACCGTTCAATTACTAGAGCAGAGCGAGCATACAGCAACAAATAGAATGGTCGGGGATGAAGGAAAACGCGACTTTCCGAACCCGCTCCTCGTCTTCGTCAAACTCAAATATTTATTAATATCGAACTGCTGTAACCCGAACGGTCGATTGTTGGAAAAATCGACCGTTCGGGTCTTGAAAACTATTAGCTATTCCATCTTTATCATTTTCTTCATTTGCTGTGTCAACTTACAGCAAGTCGACCCGATCGTTGCAGAAGGTTGTAGGGTTTAAAACGAACTTATGGATTTCTCATTCGAGTCTTGGAAATTGTTATTTTATTCAATAGGTCGATATCTTCAAGCTTTATTGATAAATGTACTGAAAGTAAAAATAAAAGCCCTAAAGTTGAACTCTACCACATCCGGAGAAACAACGTAAACTCCGAGTTCTAATGACTCCATTCTCAGTAAAGAAGGTTCGGTCGGCTCGTTCTTAAGAGTTGTGTCTCCATTGAGAGAGATGCCATACTCAGTATCTAAATCGTCATGGGAGAATCGATATAAACCATGGGTTCGGGCATTGAAAACGTCAGATTGTAAGCGGAGAGTTTTGTCGCAATATCTTGATTAGCTAGCTCGACAAGTCGCTTGCGCAGATTCAAAGAGTCTTCTCCCGAACTGGTGAGAAAAAAGTTGACACTCGCTCGAGTTTTCTGGGAATTTTGAAGCTGAGAAAAGCGAATTCTGGTATTGGCTTTATCGATTCCCCAAAATTTGTCCGTGCTTTCTATAACGACTCGTCGGACAAAAGCTCGTTCGCTTTCTTCTAAAAGACGAGAAAAATTGAGATCGAACATGGCGATCGCTTTTTTTCCTCGGCTAATATTTTCGATATGTTTTCCGGCCATAATTGAATTCGGCACGATGACGATTGTATTGCGACCAGCGGTGCGAATTTTCGTCGATCGCAAGCCAATCGATTCGACGCGACCGTACACGTCTTCTTTATAGGGATTAAAGTTTACCTGAATATATTCTCCCGGTCGATAAGGACGATCTAAAAAGAGTTCGAGGGTTCCAATTAATCGACCGAGTGCTTGCTGTGCGGCAAAAGCAACCGCGACTCCCCCAATGCCAATACTGGCAGATATAGCCACTAGATTCAAACGCAAGCCGCGAGCAAAGATGACGATCGCAAACAAAATAATAATAATGTTAGTTAAAGTTTCAAAGGCTAAAGCTACTTCGTTAACTTCTCCACCTAACCTCTGAACGAGTTCGATCGCGTACTGGCGAATAACACGCTTTGCCACTCGTGAAGATAGCCAAACAATGCTAGTTGCGAGTGCTAAGTAAATAAAAAAACCTAAAACTTGATAAAGTCTTTCATATTTCCATAAAATATTCAAAGATAGAGAAATAAAGAAGAGAGTCCCGACGGTAACGATCGAACTTCTAAAGGGTTTAATAAATTCTCGATAAATGCGAGTTGTATCGATCTCTATCAATCGCCTTGCGAGCCGAAGAATAAACCAGAAGGCAAACGGTAAGCCTTTTCCGAGTATAGGAGAAATAAGAAGCGAGCCGACTAGAAAAACCCCAAATCTGGCGATAAATTCTAAAAGAAATTGTTGAATCGCGTCATTTAAGAATAGTGATTCTTCGGCGAATTCTGGCATAACTATTTTGGTTAAATTTTCCTTATATATTCATCGGCTGAGTAATATCAATTGTCGTTTCATCAAAGCTGAATTTTATATCGTGCTTGTTTAAATCTTCCATAATTCTTTCTTTGGCAATTTCAAGCAGATTTTTCCGAAGATCCATCGAGCTTTCTGCAGCACCCAAAATATAGAATATTAATTTTGCTTTAACATACTTTTGCCCCGATGCATCGACAACCGACTCAAACTTAACTTGAGTGAAGCGTCGATCGATTCCCAAAATGTCTCTGGTACTTTCAAAAATAACTTGCTCGATTAAGGCTTCTTCTTCCTCGGAAATATCTCGAAGCAAAATCAGATTGGCAATCGAAATCATCCGGCGCGAACGAGTCATATTTTCAATACTTGTTTGGGCTAGAAGGCTATTAGGAACGATAACTAGCGTGTTTTTTCCCGACAGGCGAATTTTAGTCGATCGCCAGCCGATCGATTCGACTCGACCCAAAGTACTATCGGGGAGGTGGATGTAGTCATCGATCGAGAAAGGACGATCGATGTATAGGACGATACTCCACAATATCTGTTCCAATACCTTCTGAGAGGCAAAGGCAATTGCCACGCCACCGATTCCCAAGCTGGCAAGTAAGCCAAATAAGTTAATTTGATGAGCTTGGGCAAAGATAAAAACGATCGTCAGGACGATAACTGCATTGGAAATAAACTTAGCTAAAACTAATAGTTCGCTATTAATTTTTTCACCATTTTCTAGCGCGGCTTCGAGTAGCTGAGAGTCGTAGAGTCGATCGAACAGATTAAACCCTAAAAAGCTCATATTAATCGCGACGATCGTGCCCAATGGAACTTCAAAAAACGCAATCGAACTTCTTTGAGAGTTGACCAGTAAAATTGCGTCAAATACGATCGCCACGAGAGACCAAACGATCCAAGCTTGGTAAGGGGCAAAGATTTCCTCATAGATATTTCTTGCCTGACCTACAAAAAAATGATGCGTCAGCGAACGAAGTAATTGAGGCAGCTTGACAGAAGAAAGACCCACTATCAGGATGAAGAAGAAAAAAATAATCGTACCCAAAAGTAAGATCGCACTGACTTTGAGGGTGTCGGGTAAGTTCATCGGAGTTTCGACTCTCCCTAAAAAGTAATTTTGAATTGAGATAAACAGAGTTTGGAGCGGTCGTTTTTACTGTTGTAGAAATTTGCAGACCCACAGGATCGTAAAAGTCAAGATAATCCAAATGAATGGCGGCCACCATCTAGCGATTTGACACCCACGACGAACTTCTCGTTCGAAATGCGGTTTTTCCATTCGATATAAACTGATGACAATAAATCCATCAAATAGAAAAACTAACGGTTCTTGACGATTTCCATGAAGAGTGGCGTTCCAAAGGCTTAAGAATAAACCCATTCCAGAAATTAAAACAAAGAGTCTGCCTTGCCTTTTTTTTCCTCGACGAGACAGATTGACCCCATATAAAAGGCAGCCTGAAAATAGGTTAACGATGAAACTGTAAGCAGCTAATACTGTGGGACTGTAAAGTGGCTGCACGGGAGAAATGCGATCGAGCGTCCCATTTTTGGGGGATTCTACCCACAAGCTATATCCCAACAGATTAATGTGCTTACTCATGACATTTGCCGCTTTGCACTTGGACTTCATTGTACTCGGCAACTATGAGTTCGCGCTTCTGCGAGCTTGGGTCGATCGACGGTACTATCAAAAGAGGAATATCCCCGAGCGTATGATAAACATTCGTGCGACCGGACACATCTTGGATTGGGAGAACGAGCGTGACGATCGCTGTAGAAAATCTGATAACACCCGATATTATGCAGCCTGCTCGGTATCTGGGCAACGAACTCGGGGTGACTGGCAAACCCTGGGAGAGTGCCACCGTGCGCTGGGTGCTGACCTATCCGGAAGTGTACGAAGTGGGTTTCTCCAATTTGGGGCATATCATCCTGTACAACATTATCAACGCCGGGCCCCGACAACTGTGCGATCGCGCTTATCTTCCCGCACCGGATTTCGCTCGAAAATTGCGCGAGACCCGAACACCACTTTTTGCCGTCGAGTCTCGCCGTCCCCTGACCGATTTCGATATCCTTGGCTTTAGTCTCAGCTACGAACTCGGGGCGACTAATATTCTAGAAATGCTGGATTTAGCGGGGATTCCTCTAACCTGGCAAGAACGATCGACTTCCGACGAGTACCCTTTAATTTTTGCAGGAGGACAAACCGCCACCTCCAATCCCGAACCCTACGCCGACTTTTTCGACTTTATCGCCCTTGGAGATGGGGAAGAACTGCTACCTGAAATTGGGCTGGTCATTGCCCAGGGCAAAGCTAGCGGGTTGAGTCGGGAAGAATTGCTACTGGATTTGGCACAAGTTCCGGGCGTTTACGTGCCTCGATTCTACGACATGGCCGAAGATGGGTCGGTGCATCCCAATCGTGCCGATGTTCCAAAGCGGGTTTTGCGGCGCGTCGCCACGCCCATGCCCGCTTATTCGGTCGGACCCGTACCTCACGTCCAAACCGTTCACGATCGCCTGACGGTGGAAATTCGCCGGGGTTGCACTCGGGGCTGTCGGTTCTGTCAGCCGGGAATGCTAACTCGTCCGGCGCGGGATGTGGAACCCGAAAAAGTGGTTGAGGCGATCGAATCTGGGATGCGGAAAACGGGATACAATGAGTTCTCTTTGCTGAGCTTGAGTTGTTCGGATTATCTGGCCTTACCTGCGGTGGGCATGGAAATTAAGAATCGACTCAAGGATGAAAATATTTCCCTGTCTCTGCCCAGTCAGCGGGTCGATCGCTTTGACGATAATATTGCCGATATCTTGGGAGGGAACCGCCAACCGAGTTTGACCTTTGCCCCGGAAGCGGGAACCCAGCGGCTGCGGGATATCGTTAATAAGGGACTCACCAACGAAGAACTGTTGCGGGGGGTGAAAACGGCCTACGATCGGGGTTGGAATAAGGTCAAACTCTACTTCATGATCGGACTGCCCGGAGAAACCGATGTCGATGTGGTGGGGATTGCCGAAACCGTGCGCTGGCTGCAACAAGAATGCTACGCCAAAGGTCGCAAGCGTCTGAGCGTCACCCTGACAATTTCTAACTTTACCCCCAAACCCCATACCCCTTTTCAATGGCACTCGGTTTCCACCTCCGAGTTCGAGCGCAAACAGGAATTGCTGCGATCGGAATTTCGCCGGATGCGGGGGGTAAAAGCTAATTTTACCGACGTACGCATCTCCGCTATGGAAGATTTCGTCGGACGGGGAGATCGTCGCCTCGCCCCGGTGGTGAAGCGGGCATGGCAGCTGGGTGCGGGGATGGACTCGTGGTGGGAAAGTCTCGATCGCGCATTTGGGGCCTGGACCCAAGCGATCGACGAATCGGGTTTGACCTGGAAATACCGACAGGTGGAAAGTGGAGAGTGGAACGTGATGACTGTATCGACCGTTGAAGCGTCGCATCCTCTATCTTTTGACAAGCCACTTCCCTGGGACCATATCAATACCGGTATTGACAAGCAATGGCTCGTCGATGACTTACAGCGAGCAATGGAAGCGGCAACCGTCCCGGATTGCTCCTTCGATGGTTGCTCCCATTGCGGGGTTTGCACGCCCGATTTCGGCCATAACGTGGTGGTTCCCCCCGCGCCGATTCCGGAGTTTCAAGGGCATTTTACCCCCAAACCCGAGCGGGTACAGCGATTGCGGGTGCGGCTCGGCAAGCTCGGAGAAATGGCAATGGTGGGTCATCTAGACTTAGCCAAATTGTTCGATCGGGCCGTTCGACGGGCGGCGATTCCCATTGCATTTACCGGCGGATTTCATCCAGGACCGCGAATTTCGCCAGCAAACGCCCTATCCCTGGGGGCCACGAGTACGGGAGAAATCGTCGAATTCGACCTCGTTCGACGAATGGACGTGGGAGAATTTGAGGAAAAATTGGCCGCGCAACTCCCGGCTGGGATTCCCATTTATCGGGTAGAGGATATTGCGATGGGTACCCCCGCTGCGACGCAACTCCTACAAAAAGCCCAGTATCGACTGACGTTGGGCTGGGGCGACACATCCGATGCACCCTCGAAAGAGGAAATCCGCATTTGGAT
>NZ_JADEXN010000258.1 GCF_015207075.1 Zarconia navalis LEGE 11467 | reverse complement strand
AACCTATACCAGCCGGGGTGTAGAAACGGAGAAAATTAGAACGGGATCGATCGCGGCTTGCAAAAACATCGACCCCATAAAGAGTGGACTCAAAAAATTTGAAAACCCGTAGGGGTAGTGCCCCCGTGCCTACCCCGATGTCGTGGGTTGGGTTCAACCTTCACGAACACCGCTATAATTCCCCTAAGCGCGAGGGGTTAGGGGTGGGTTCGGCTGATGTGAGGAAGCCCATCGAACCCTCAGTTGATGCGATCGCTAATCGTTACCAATAATACCCACAGAAATATCAACGCTGACGGGGTCTTCGTAATCGACGAGACCATCCCCATTTTCATCCCATACCGTCGTGGCAAAAAAGCCGCAGCGCAGATCCACTCGGGTCTCGACAACGGCAAAAAACAGCTCGCCATTTCGCATCGCGCATTGAACTTCCCCGTTGCGGACAGTTTCCGGGGCGATCGATCGCAGTTGGGGCAACCATTCCTGACAAACCCGGTCGAACTCGCCGCACTGCCATTGGGGGGCAAAGGTGCGATCGCCCTTCAGTAGGGGTAGCGTTCCCAGCCAGCTTCCCGTCCTCTCTCCTCGTGAATCGGCAGCCTCCCAACACACAAAACTGACGCGGGGCCATTGCCTACCGGATTTAAACACCTGCAAACTCAAATCGCCATCACAGTCTGAGGTTAGCTGGGCTGTCAGTTCGGGATATCCACGGGCGACTCGATCGAACATCACCTCACACGATCGCGCGCCGCAGTCTCCGAGTATATCCCGTTGCATCCCATTCTGGGCCCATACCACTTCCGATCCCACCATCGCTATTGCTACGGGAAATGCGATCGCGAACGACCGCAAAATCGATTTTTGCTTGGGGTGAGTCGTTTTGGGGAGATTTCTCATATTTTCGATAATCGGGCGTATCGAGAGGCTTCAGTCTGCATCAAAAGGCTTAATCCAATCCCGTTCCATTGCCCAGTCCAACATCCGACCCGCCACGGCAAACAGGACGATGCTTTCGAGCACTATCACCACCATCGCCAGCAGGGATGCAGTGCCCTCAAAACCGCCGCTGAGGGTGGCATCCACTTGGGCGAAACCGCGTACCAGCCCAAAGGCTAACACCGCACCGGAGTTGAGGTGGGGGTTGAGATCGCGCCGTATGACGTAGCGATAGGTAACGCCGAACAGGAAACCGCTCGCACCGGCGATCGCGATCGCCAGCACCAGATTTAAGAGTGTTTCGGGATCGGACATCCATTGAAAGGGTAGCTCCGATCGGGCGATCGTCAAACCATCGATGGCTGCGGTTACTAAAAAGGCGATCGTCCCAGCAAATCCCCCCAACAGTCCAGCTTTAAGGGATTCGATACGCTCGATGGAAACAAATTGGCGAAAATTATTCACAATTCTTAATACTCGCGCGAGCGCGAATAGATGGCTTAAATTGGCTTATTATATAGCTTGAAGTGATTCTGTAATCTTTTTTTTAATTCCACGCTATGGATATTTTTTCAGTTGGTTGGGCGGCGTTGCTCGTCGTGTTTACATTTTCCATCTCTTTGGTTATTTGGGGTCGCAACGGCTTCTAAGTAGGCGCCACTGTTGGGTTCTAAGTTTTTGGGCTTGCGAAAGTGCCATCGATCCAGCCAGATAGAGGATGCGGCGAACCTGTGGCGGCGCGCATTTTGGCGATGAGAGTTGTTAGAAGCGATTGCCTCAAAGCTCGCCGCATTGTATTGTTATTCAGTATCTGGGCAAGTTCGAGAAAAACGTTGCAAGAGCAGCCGGGTAAAAGTGGACAGTTATGGAACTGGCTACTTGGATTCTTCGTCCCAGTTGTGCTTGGTAAACTTCAGAATAAATCAAACGTTTGAGAAAGGATCGTTGCTGACCTTTTAAGCCGATATCGCACTTGTTACGGAATCTCCAAGCAATTGGGCTTTCATGTCGCTTTCATCTCAACTTTTAGTTGCTCCAACGACCCAACTAAGGCTATTATACCTGGCTGTACCCTCAAAAAATAACCACCAGAAGCCGTTTGTAAAATCGCAAACCGTTTCGGTCTGTTTTGCCAAGGAGATGTGTATTTTTGTATTTCCAAAACCCGTGTAGCGCGCGCCTAAAAGCTCGCCTTTGGTTTACAATCCATTTAAAATGGCTATCGGTGAATCGGTGAAAAGTTATCCTTACCCTCTTGAAGGGTTTGGCGATTGACGGAGTGAGTTTCACCGATTTTCGTGCAATTTTATCCGATCTCGCCTAAAGCATCCGATCTCGAACGAATAAACGAGCAAGACAAGTAAATTACTGTTGGTGTAAGGAGTAGACTGGTAGTGGAAAAGATTAAGATCGCGATCGTCGGCGTGGGGAATTGTGCGAGTTCTTTAGTTCAAGGTATTGAATATTATAAAGATCAAAATCCCTCTGAAGCGATCGGATTGATGCACTGGGAAATCGGCGGCTACAAACCCTACGATATTGAAGTCGTCGCGGCCTTTGATATAGACGATCGCAAAGTGGGAAAAGATATTGCCGAAGCGATTTTCGCCCCCCCAAATTGCACGGTAGTCTTTTGCGAAAACCTCCCCAAAACAGGGACTTTGGTGAGCATGGGAAAAGTTCTCGATGGCTTTTCCGAACATATGGAAAATTACGACGAACGCAATACATTTGTTCTGAGTAACGAAGCCGAACCCACCAAAGAAGAGGTGGTTGAAATCCTCAAAAAATCGGGCACGGAAATTCTGGTTAACTATCTCCCGGTTGGGTCTCAAGAAGCAACGGGTTTCTATGCGGAATGTGCCGTGGAAGCGGGAGTTGCCTTAGTTAATTGTATTCCCGTTTTTATTGCCAGCAATCCCCTCTGGGCTGAAAAATTTAAACTCAGAAATATTCCCATTATTGGGGACGATATTAAAGCACAAATGGGCGCGACCATTACCCACCGAACGCTCTCGGATTTATTCCGCAAGCGGGGCGTGAAGATCGATCGCACCTATCAGCTTAATACCGGCGGCAACACCGACTTTTTAAATATGCTCAACCGCAGCCGGTTGTCCTCGAAGAAAGAATCCAAAACCGAAGCGGTACAGTCGGCGATGGAAGAACGTCTCGAAGACGAAAATATTCATGTAGGCCCGAGTGACTACGTGCCTTGGCAGAAAGATAATAAAGTCTGTTTCATCCGCATGGAAGGCAAGCTTTTTGGGAACGTGCCGATGAATTTAGAATTGCGTCTATCTGTAGAAGATTCCCCCAACTCTGCCGGGGTTTCGATCGATGCCATTCGCTGTTGCAAAATGGCGATCGAACAGAAAAAAGGCGGTATTTTATATTCCCCGTCGGCCTATTTTATGAAGCACCCACCCGTTCAATACACCGACGATGTGGCCTATCAGATGACCGAAGAATTCATCGCCGGGGAACGGGAAGAGTAAGAATTCGGAATTCGGAGTTCGGAGGCGCGGAAATGGGGGAATTTGGGGAAATGGGGGAATAGTTAAGGGTTTAGCGCCTGAAGCCCGGAAGTTCCCCATTTCTCCTTGCCTATCAAGACAACAGCGGATTCAAATTCAGATACTCTCCAACGGTATCGGCGAGGGTATCGAGGAGCATATCGCGCTGTTCTCGGTAGTTGGGAATTCCCGTCGGAAGAGCTTTCAATCCTCGTTGCTGGCGGAGGCGGTTCAACCAGGCCCGTCGCCAGGGACCGTTATCGAAGATGCCGTGGAGGTAGGTTCCCCAAACTCCATCAAATTTATCCACTAACCCGATTCCCGCATCGTCGAAGAGAGGCTTGGTTTCGTCGGGGTTCATATTTTGCGATCGACCTTGGTGGATTTCGTAGCCGCTGACGGGGAGTCCCGCTTGGGGATAGCTTGATGAAACCGTTCGCTGTCGGGCTACTTTCTGGCGGGTAATCACGGTTTTGAGCGGTAGCATTCCCAACCCCTCGTACCGACCTTCGAGTCCTTCCACCCCTTCGGGATCGGCTACTGTTTGTCCGAGCATCTGAAAGCCTCCGCAAATGCCCAGAACCGTACCGCCCGCATCTACATAATTCTGTAAAGCCTGGGCCATCCCCGTTTTTTGCAAGGTGAGCAAATCGGCGATCGTGGTTTTGGAACCGGGAATCACCACCGCATCAGGATGACCGAGACTCTGGTTGGGGCGAATGTACTTCACCGTCACGGAGGGTTCGGCTTCGAGGGGATCGAAATCGGTAAAGTTGGAGATTCGAGGCAGGCGAATCACTCCGATGGTCAAATCTCCCTCGGCTTTGCGAGCAGGTGCGTCGAACAAGCTCAGGGAGTCCTCTGCCGGAAAGACCTCATCGACCCAGGGAATCACCCCTAAGACGGGAATGCCGGTATGTTCCTCAAGCCAGGTAATACCCGGTTGCAGAATCGAGCGCTGTCCTCGGAATTTGTTGATGACGATGCCTCGAATCAAAGCGCGTTCCTCGGGTTCGAGTAACTGCAACGTACCGACGACGTGGGCAAACGCCCCACCGCGATCGATATCCACCACCAGCAGAGTCGGGGCTTTGAGATAGCGGGCGATCCGCATATTGGTCAAGTCCCGATGCTTGAGGTTAATTTCTGCCGGACTTCCCGCCCCCTCGCAGACGATGGTATCGAATTCGGAACTGAGCTGACTCAGACATTCTTGAATGGTTTGCCAGCCGAGATCGAAATAGCGCTCGTAATAGTCCGAAGCTTGGACTTGTCCGACGGCTTTGCCCTTGAGAATGACCTGGGATGTCATATTGCCTTGGGGCTTGAGCAAAATCGGGTTCATTTCCACCGCCGGGGCGACACCGGCCGCCCAAGCTTGCACCGCTTGGGCGTAACCGATTTCGCCACCACTATCGGTGACGTAGGAATTGAGCGCCATATTTTGCCCTTTGAAGGGGGTGACTCGCCAGCCTTGCCGGGTCATCAGGCGACAGATAGCCGTGGTCAGAATCGATTTGCCTGCGTGGGAAGTTGTTCCCACCACCATGAGGGATTTCATCAGATAATTGAAGGATGCTAGTAGCTACTTGGACGATCGCGCTCTCAATAGATTGTCGGACGTTCGCGGTGAGTGGGTCATTTCCATGAGAGCGGCTGGAATTTGAGATCGATGGAGATTAGAACGGTAATCTCAGCCAGCGACGGGCCGCGTTGAAAAGGCGATCGCAAGGGGAAACCGCCGTTTTCCACTCGGTCGGATTTTCTTGCCACTGGGCGGTGAGTTGACGACCCAAAGGTGTTAGACGAAAACTATCGGTAATGCCCTGACCATCCACTTCCCGCCGCAGCACCCCAACATCGATCAGCCACAGTAAATGATTTTCGGCCACCAATTCGGACAACGGCGATCGGGTATATTGACGCTCGACCCCTGATTCTCCGGCAATTGCTCCGAGAAACACACCTTGAGTTTTAACAGCGGCGTACCACGGGAGTTGAAACGGAGCGCAACGCATCGCGCGCCGGGCCCGTTCGAGGGATGAGGTTGAATATTGAATCGATTGAGCGGTTTTAGCAGCAGTCATGCGATTTTGCCTTGGAAAAGATGGCTAACAGGCAGCAGGAAGCAAAATTTGTCATTATATATCCAACATAACAAACAGATCGAGCGCCAGATGAGTAAGCAGGAAAATCCGATCGTACTAGGTCTAACGTTACTGGTCACATTGGGGTTGATTGGCGGCGGGTTGTGGTGGTTGAATCGATCGGGAGTGGTATCGGGTGCGGGCAGTTCGATTTCTTCGGCTCGCAACAATAATGCGTCCGATCGCCGCGAGTCGAACCAACTTAAGATTTTGGGGGACACTTTCAGCGGCTACAGTACGTTTCGCAATTCGGAATTTCAAGAGGCGCTCGCCCAAACTGGGCTAAAACTCGCCTACGAAGATGAATTCGACCAAGGCAAACGCGCCGAACGGTTGAGTCGGGGAGAAGTGGATCTGATGATGACGACGTTAGATCGCTTCGTGCAAGAACAACCGGCGGGGAAAATTATCGGACTCATCGATCGCACCACCGGGGCCGATGCAGTGGTGCTCAATACGCCCAAGTACCCCGAACTCCAGTCTTTGGAAGATTTGAAAGCATTGGTCGATCGAGAAAAAGGTCAAGGAAAGACCTTAGATATTTCCTTTGCTGGGGATACTCCCAGCGAGTATCTGGCATTGGTTCTCGATACCAAGTTTGAGGCGTTTAATTTGTCGGATTTTCAGGAGAATACCGTGGCTGATGCCTCCGAAGCCTGGGAACTGCTGCAAGATAAAAGTCAGGACTTGCCAATTGCCGTGATTTGGGAACCCTACGTCACCCAGGCGCGACAGCAGGGCTATACGGTGGTGCTGTCGAGTCAGGATGCCCCCAACGCGATCGTCGATGTTCTCGTGGCCAACGATCGCCTGATCGAATCCCAACCCGACGCGATTTCCGATTTTCTCGAAGCCTATTACCGCCGCATCGATACCAACGTTCGGGATGCCTCCCAACTGCAAACTCAGATTGCTGAAGATGGAGGACTCGAACCGGCAGATGCCGCAGCGGTATTAGACGGGATCGAGTTTTTCACCGCCGCAGAAGCGCAAAAGTGGATGACCGAGGAGACCCTCGCCAAGCGAATCAGTTCCACGGCGGCGGTTTTGGTACTTTCAGGGCGACTGGATAAAGTGCCGGAGAATCCCGAGGATTTAATCGTCTCATCGGCGATCGCCCCAGCAGCGCAAAATACCCAAACTCTGATCGATTTGGTGCGCGATGCAGATCCGCAACTGGCCGAACGACTTGCAGGAGACAGCCGCACCATTACTCCCACTGCCCCCAACATCAGCCAGGAGGCGATCGCGCAAGCACCGAGTATTGGGAATTTGCAAGTTCGAGGAGAGGTAAAATTCGAGAGTGGCGCTGCGGATTTGACCGGTGCTGGGCAAGACACGTTAGAGAATTTAGCCCAAGAAATTAGCGAGTTTAACGTCGAAACCGTGGCGGTACAAGTTATCGGACATACCTCGAAAACCGGTGTGCCCCAATTCAATCAAACCTTGAGCGAGCAACGGGCGCAAACAGTGGTGGATTACCTGCAAGGTGCGGGACTGCAACACAATTTTGTGGCCGAAGGGAAGGGGTTTTATCTGCCGCTATCGGGGGTTCCGCCGGAAGATCCGCGCCAGCAACGGACGGAGATTCGGTTGGTTCGGATTAATTGAGGTATGAAGGGTTGGTTCGGGGGATTTAACTCACCACAAAGGCACGAAGGGCACTAAGGTGGGGTCGGGTGGGGGCTTTTTGTGTTGGGG
>NZ_JADEXN010000257.1 GCF_015207075.1 Zarconia navalis LEGE 11467 | reverse complement strand
CCTGCAAAGATGAATCGTCGTTTTGCCTTTTAGCTGTTTTATGTTTTGGCTGATTTTTGGATTCGATCGCATCGAACCGGTCGAAACCTTAAAATGGTCGTGGAAAAAAGCAAGAAGATATCTAACTCTCGGGATTGGAATCGGTACGTCATCTTTATTCCTGATGAAAATTATCTATGAAGTTATTTTCCATCCCCTTCACTGGCAAATTTTAATATCCTGGGCGAATTTGCCGACCTATGCGTTACTGCGCGGTGCCGTATTTGGGTTGAGTATGGGGACCCTATTTGGGATTACTCGCGGCATGACGGGATCGGTTATTCCGAAGGTGACGCGACCGAATCAAGGCATTTGGCAGTCGGGGAAAAATGCTCTAATTTTTGCGAGTATTGGCTTTACCGTCTTGAGTCTGGCGGCAATTCCCTTACAATGGCGACCTTTATTTTGGGGGACGTTCGGTGCTTGTTTTGGCATGGCGATCGGGGGGGGGGCGGCTTGTGCCAAACACTTTATTTTGCGATCGATTTTAGTTTGTAATGGCTCGATTCCTTGGAATTACGCCCGGTTTTTAGATTATGCAACCGATCGCATTTTTCTACAGAAAGTGGGAGGTGGATATATTTTCATTCATCGCTTGTTGCTGGAACATTTTGCTGCGATGAAATAAGAAAGAAGAAATAAAAAACGATTAATCGATCGAGTTACATTTAGATTCCTCTAAATCGGTATTTTAAAATTCATTCGATCGGGTGAGGTGACTGCCAATCGATCGTGGCTATCTTGGATATAGAAACAAGACGAATGCGCACCTTATACTGTATACAGTTCTCTGCCCTCAAAAGGCAGAGATTTTTATTAAGAATCGATAAAATAAAAACGATAGCTGCATACCGTCACGTTAGGACAATAAGCGCGAATGCAGGGACATCAGAAAAATATCCTCACCAAAATGAATACCGCTATATTTTAGAGGAAATAGAAAGCTAAACTCTTGCTAGAAAACAATGTCAATCCTAAAAGCAGCCCAAACTGAATACGACGCTGGACATTACGATCGCGCCCTTCAACTTCTCCTTCCTCTAGCTGGCAAAGGCAACCCCGAAGCTCAATCTATCATCGGTTCAATTTATCATCTCGGTTTGGGAACCATCGAACCGAACAAACTAGAAGCAGAAAAATGGTATACCCTGGCAAGTCAGAAAGGACATGGTTTGGCATCCAACAATCTAGCCACTCTCGTATCCAGCCGCGATCGCCAACGCGCCAAAGAACTATACCAACTTGCCAGAACGCAGGGCTTCATTCACGCCCCTAGCCAATGAACTACCCAATGAATTTCTTAAGTAAATCCAACTTGCCTTTATAGGGTGCGTAACGCCAATCCAAATCCAACCACAATCCCTTTTTTAGAACGCTTTTGTAGTGGGAAAATGTATCGAAACTGGCTTTGCCGTGATAGCTACCGATGCCGCTTTCTCCCACACCGCCAAAGGGCAGTTCGGGAACGCCAACGTGCATTACCGTATCGTTGACGCAAACTCCCCCGGATGAAGTTCGATCGAGAACTTGCTGTTGTTTTTGCTTATCTCGGGAGAAAATATATAAAGCCAGGGGTTTTGGACGCTGGTTGATTTGCTCGATCGCTTCGTTCAAATTCGTATAGTCTAAAACCGGCAAAATCGGCCCAAAAATTTCATCTTCCATTACCGGATCGTCCCAGGTTATTTCATCTAAAACCGTCGGGGCGATGTAGCGTTCTTCGGGTTTGGTTTCTCCGCCAATAATGGCTTTACCGTCGTTGACAAATTCAGCCACTCGTGCGAAATGGCGCTGACTAATTAATCGGGCGAAATCGGGGCTTTCGGCAGGATTCTCGCCGTAAAATTCGCCGATATATTTTTTGATGCCCGACAGTAATTCCGATTTTACCGTGCGATCGACTAAAAGATAATCTGGGGCGATACAGGTTTGTCCGGCATTGATAAATTTACCCCAAGTAATCCGTTTTGCCGCCACATCAATATCCACGTCGGCATCGACAATACAGGGACTTTTCCCCCCCAGTTCCAACGTCACTGGCGTTAAGTTTTTCGCCGCCGCTTCCATGACAACTCGCCCAATTTTCGTGCCGCCGGTGAAGAAAATGCGATCGAACTTTTGGGCGAGTAACTGTTGTGAAGTTTCTACCCCACCTTCAATCGCTGCCACAAATGCCGGATCGAAAGTATCCCGAACTAAATCGGCGACAACTTTGGAGGTATTCTCGGCAATTTCTGAGGGTTTGAGAATGGCACAATTCCCCGCTGCGATCGCCCCAACGAGAGGATTTATCAATAACTGAAAGGGATAGTTCCACGGTCCGATAATTAATACCACCCCTAGCGGTTCCGGGTAAATCCATGCCGATGCTGGAAATTGATCCAGAGGCATTCCCACCTTTTTCGGCTTCGTCCAAGATTTTAGACGCTTGAGGGCGTATTTAACTTCAGTAACCGCAGCAATCTCGAAATAGGCTTCAAATTCCGGGCGACTTAAGTCGGCATTTACCGCTTCAACAATGGCTTGTTGGCGATCGAGAATTGCTTGTTTGAGGAGTTCGAGTTGTTCGATGCGAAAGGCAATGTCTTGAGTTTTTCCCGTGGCAAAAAATTGCCGTTGTTGTTCGAGAATATTTTCAACGGGTGAAGTTGTTTGAATCATTATCTTATTTTATCGATCGATTATTACCGTGGAGGTTTCAGTTAAATGATACTTCGGGACAAAGCTGTCGTTGTAGGGTCGTTCTGACGATCGGAATTGAACGTTTTCGCTCATCACTCAACTGCCAACCGATTCTAACTCGATCGAACCCACGAACTGGTGAGGGTCTCTAAACCTCATCGAAACTTCTGAAAGCATCACACCAGAGGTTCAATAGGTTCAATTGCTAATCGTTAATCGTTCGTCTTCTTCAAACTCGGAAAACGGAGAAAAAGGAGAATTTTGTGAGAATGAAGTCTCTTCAGGTGGATTATAGTAACTCGCGACGATCGCCACGGCCAACCACCACAGGGTTTGCACCGGGGGACGATACCACACCGTATCCACCAAACCGTGGGCCATCAAACCGCAAATCGTCGAGATCGCCGCCATCAGCCAATACCCTTCCCGACTTGCCGCGTTCCGCAGTCCTTGGAGGGCGACCCAGCCTCGATCGAACGTCACCAGCAGCAGCCAGAGGAAGCTTAGCAGCCCGATCGCCCCGGCTTCGACTAAAATCTCCAACAAGACGGAATAAGCCCCCAGAGCATCCTGATATTTGGCACGAGCAAACTGGACGTAAATCTCCCGAAACGCATCGTTTCCCGGCCCGATTCCCAAAACCGGACGAGCGCGAATCATATCCAATACCGCCGCCCAAACATTCAGCCGAAAGTTATTGCTGCTATCTTCCCGTCCGACAAATATACTCGCGACTCGCATTCGCACCGGTTCCACGAATAGCACCGCCGCAACTAACACCAGTCCCGATGCGCCTAACACCGCGGGCATCGCCCAAGGTCTGACTTTGGGAGGTAATTTGACGCTCCACCAGTAAACCAACAACAGCACCATCGCGAATCCGGCTGCGAGCAAGCCAATCCAGCCCCCTCGGCTGAAGGTTGCCACCAAACAAGCCGAATTGACGATCGCCATCACTACGGCGAGAGCTTTGGGCAACCACCCCCGCCAGGAAAAGATCGCCGCCAGACTGAACACCACCGCCGGGATGAGATACCCCGCCAGCAGGTTGGGGTTGCCCAAATAGCTGTACACGCGCGTTACGCTGGCCATTTCCGAAGTGGGATCGGTCCAGGTGGCGAGGGCTTCCACCCCGAAATACCACTGGCGCATTCCGTAGACGCTTACCACCAGAGCCGCGTGTAAGTAAATCGTTATCACCCACGATCGCCATCGGGGCGATCGCAATATCTTCGCGCACAGGGCAAACAGCAGTAAAAATAAGGTCAGTTTCACCCATCCGGAAAACGCCTGCGCCTTGACTGGAGATAAAGCCGTGGCAACGGTGACAATCCCCCAGTACGCCAGCAACAGAACGTGAATCGGCGTAAACCCCCAGTTGCTATCGTCCGAGACTGTAACCAGCAGCCAAAAGGCTCCGCAAGCCATCATCAACACCCCCACCAGGGAAGTGGATGAAAACGGGGCCAGGGCGAAGACAAGCGCTACGAGAGCGACCCCTAACGGTTCCGATTGCAACATCAACCAGCTTCCCGGTCGCCAACTGCGCAAGGAGCCGCCCAACAAGCGATACAAGAAACTCGAACCCCGCCATCGTGAAGGTCGCAGGGTCCGAAGAGTCATCTGTTGCCAAACGAGATTTGTCATGAGTACATCGATATTCGATCGCGATTGAGTGCGCCATCAACGTTGGATTGTAACTTGAATTCGCCAGAAGCTGTAAACCCAACGCGTTTGCAGTGGGTGAAATTCAATTCCTAACCCGGCCCATGCGCGATCGAATCTCTCTATCATCCCTTATGGGGTGAGAAGTCTGTTAACTCGCGCATGGGAAAGCTTTAGGGGCGGTTGACCCGGCTGAAGATCGATTGGAGAAATACAGTCTTTCAATTTCAGCAGCCGCGAGCGGTTTAGAAAATAAATAGCCTTGCCCGAACTCGCAGCCGAGTTTTTGCAGCTGTTCGAGCTGTTGAGTCGTTTCGATTCCTTCGGCTGTCACCGATAAACCGAGCTGCTTGCCGAGGGTGACAATCGTATCGACGACGCGATCTTCGCGATTGCCAGATCCAAATCGAGCGACAAAAGAGCGATCGATTTTTAGATTGTTGACGGGAAAACGGTGTAGGTAACCGAGGGAAGAATACCCGGTGCCAAAGTCATCAATGCCGACCTCAATCTCTCTAGAAGCAAACTGAGCTAAGAGATCGACGGTTCGATCGATCTCCGATATCAAAAGACTTTCGGTAATCTCTAAGGTGAGGCAGTTGCCTGCGAGTTCCGTCTCGGCTAATACCCGATCGATCTCTCGAATCAAACTGGCTTGATGAAGGTCTTGCACGGAAAGATTGATACTAATTTTGAGGGGGGAATTCAGAGCAAATTTTTGGTTCCAATTTGCGATTTGCTGACAAGCTTTCTCTAGCACCCATCGATCGAGATGTACGATCGACCCAGTTTCTTCGGCAACAGAAATAAATTCATCTGGAGGAATAAAGCCGCGAGTCGGGTGTTGCCAGCGTACTAAAGCCTCAAACCCGATCGGTTGATTCTCCTGTAAATCAAAAATTGGTTGATAGTAGACAACAAATTCTTCTCGCTCGAGAGCCTTACGAAGATCTGTTTCGAGGGCTACACGATTCAGCACTTGAGTATGCATGGCCGCATCGAAAAATTGGGATGAATTTTTCGATGCGGCTTTCGCTCGATACATGGCAATATCAGCATCGCGCATGACACTTGCCGCCTCGTGGTAATCCGGATTTCCCATCACGATCCCAATACTGAAGCCAGTAAAAATTTCATATCCATCGATCTCGAACGGCGTTTGACAAGCGGCTAAAATTCGATCGACAACTTGAATCACATCTTCGGGACTGTCGATATCTTCTAGCAAAATCACAAACTCATCACCACCAAGTCGAGCAACCAGATCGGTATTGCGCAAGTGCATTTTTAATTTTTGAGAGATTGTAACGAGTAATTTGTCTCCAACAAAGTGTCCCAAACTATCATTAACAACTTTGAATCGATCCAGATCTAAAAATAAGACGGCATACTGGTAGTTTTCAATCCGTTTGGCTCGGTTTATGGCGAGTTCGAGCCGTTCGAGTAAAAGTTTTCGATTTGGTAAACCCGTGAGCGGATCGTGCAACGTATTATAGATGAGAAGATCTTGGGTATGTTTGAGGTTGCTAATATCGCGACACACCGAAATCATTCGCTCATCTTCAGTCAAAGTTAGAGATAGACCCTGAGAAAAGATCGAGCCATCTTTACGCTTGGCGGTGACTTCTCCTTGCCAAGCGCGCTCTGACTCTAGCACTGGAAAAATTTCCCTCTCAAACCTTTCCACTTCCTCTGGGGAATATAACAGCCTCCAACTTTTGCCAACTAACTCTTGAGAACTTTGGTAACCAAATAGTTTGAGATGAGCCTGGTTGGTATAGAGATAGGTATCTCCTTGCAAAATGGCAATGCCATCAATTGCTGCCTCGATTGCCGCTTGTTGTTGCTTTAATACCACTTGCGCTTGTTGGCGCTCTGCTCGAATTCGCGCGTCTCGCAATTCTCGCCGTATCGCCTCTGGCAATCGGGTTAAATTGTCCTTCATCAGGTAATCGTGAGCGCCGGCTTTCATCATTTCCACTGCCGATCGTTCGCCGATGGCGCCCGAAATCACAATGAAGGGAATATCGAGTTGGCTCTGTTTGACAATTTCGAGTGCGGCGGGTGCGTTAAAGCCGGGTAAGCTGTAGTCTGAAACGATCGCATCCCAAGTCCGGGTCGTAAGCATCTTACGTAGCGATTCGCCTGTTTGTACCCGTTCCCAATTGGGATCGAACTGACCGCGACGCAATTCTCGAAGTAGAAGAAGAGCATCATCTTCTGAATCTTCAACGATGAGAACATTGAGAGTTTCATTCATAGCTATCGCTTTTTCGCTCGTGTTTTATGCTTCTGGCAATAACTCACTAATAACGCGATCTGCGAACGAGTTAAGTTTTCTAAAAAAGAGCGCGCAAAAATAGAAATGGTGTTACGTAACGGACAAATGCCTCTACGATCGCGCTCTTTTATTTCGGAAAACTTTGAGAATAACTCGAACGCTTGCCAGCATTTACAAGTCCTTAAATATGACCTAATTGTGGAGGCAATGTGGATGACTTAAGAAATTTCCGATTTCGCTCGATCGGTGTTTTTGGGTGACACTTGGCTCCTCACTCTTAAATCGTAGCGTTTAAATCGTCACTTTTTAGAAACCCAGAAAAGCTCGCAGGAAAACATGAGAACGATCGCCCGAATTTTGTGACTCGACTCATTGACTGAATGCATCAAATTATGTAAGGCTCTATTCTTCTGGTAATGGCTCGTTAACGAGCAACCAATACAATCCCAGTCTAGACACAGCGTCTGCGAATTCGCTGAAATCCACCGGTTTGCGGACGTAACTATTAGCTCCGAGATCGTAACTTTCAACGATGTCCCGCTGTTCGCTAGAAGATGTAAAAACAACCACCGGTAGTTTCCGGGTTCGTTCTTCGGCTCGGATGCGTTGCAACACCTCCAATCCATCAATTTTTGGA
>NZ_JADEXN010000256.1 GCF_015207075.1 Zarconia navalis LEGE 11467 | reverse complement strand
GAATAATCTCGAAGATGTCGTCGGCGGCCACATTTGGGTCGGACTTTTGTGCTTTGGCGGTGGATTGTGGCACATCAAATCCGAACCTGGTGGGATGTCTGGCGGCGGCGACGTTGGTTCTGATTGCTTCTTTATGCCTTTCGGCTTACGGAACGGTCACTTTTGGTGGCAGTAAAACAGCCGTTGGTGAGTTACCCAAAAACTTGCAAACCGCAGAAGCCTGGAGTTTGTTTAGCGGTGGTTTCTGCGTGGGTGGAATTGGCGGCACGATTTTTGCCTACCTGATTTTGAACAATTTAGACGTTCTTCGTCAAAGCATTCAATTTTTGGGATAGGCGTGACGATTCGCCAAAACCCACCTTTAGTTTTCTTGCCAGACACCGTGGGTTTCGATCGAACCTTGTGGTTTTTCATCCTTTGTGTTTATGGGTTTTTCTTCAGATGGGAAACCTCGGGTGTCTGGTTTTTGTCTTGATGTTCTTTTTGCCTTCGAGCAATTCCTAGATTATGTCTTTCGATCGCGTTCTAATCTGGTTACCCCCAATTATTTGCTTTGCTTCAATTTGGGGTTTATTGAGTTTATTTGTTTGGAGTGCTTGGCAAGCCCTTCGCCAAGGAACAGTTCATCTCAAACGACTTCATGCTATTCCTTGCGATCGCTGCGTTTATTTTACCGGAGACTTCCGACTTAAATGCACCGTTCGCCCCGTCGAAGCGATGACTGAAGATGCACTGGGATGTCGAGATTTTGAGCCGATTTCCAAACCCATTCCCCAACGAGATCCGCAGAAGTCTTGTGGGACTTGCTCGAAGTGCAATTGTTCGATCTCGAAAGCGAAACCAACTTGTGCGACGGCTTCAAAAGCTAGTCGCTTGTAATCGTAAACTTTGTCAATTTAATTTGGAGAAATTATCATGTCTAAAATTGGTCTTTTTTTCGGCAGCACTACTGGAAAAACTGAAGCCATCGCAGAGATGATTCAGGAAATGCTAGGTGAAGATGTCGTCACGCTGCACAATATGGCAGATGTTGAAGATGTCAGCGAACTGGATGCTTACGAGAACCTAATTGTTGCATCTCCCACGTGGAATATTGGCGACTTGCAAGATGATTGGGAAGCGCTCTACGACGATTTGGATAATCTCGACTTCAGTGGTAAAACCGTCGCCTATTTCGGAACAGGCGACCAAATTGGGTATTCGGAAAACTTCATGGATGCCGTTGGGATTTTGGAGGAAAAGATTTCCGAAAAAGGTGGAAAAACTATCGGCTGTTGGTCGGTAGAGGGCTACGATTTTGAGGAGTCGAAAGCTTTGAAAAATGGTAAGTTTGTCGGTTTGGCGATCGATGATGACAATCAATCGGAACTGACGGAAGAGCGGGTCAGCGCCTGGGTGTCTCAAATCAAATCGGAGTTTGGCGTATAACTCTCGATCGATTGTTGAGAACTCTTGGGTTAAAGATAGGTTCAACTGACAAAACACCGGTCAATTTTAAAGCGAATTAAGTTAGATCGATCGGTATTCAAACACAACACAAGGTTTTTAGGTTTGAATATCGATCGTCTAACGGAAAGCAAAAACAATAAAGCATTAACAAGATATAAGTAATAAGCAATGGAAAACCATCGCTGTTTTTTATTGCTTGAATACAAAATAAATCAATAAAACACTCTTTTTATTTGTTGCTAAAAATACAAAAAGTTATTGCTATAATAGTAAGCAAGAATATAAACTGAAAACATTAAAAAGATATGCGTTCAGATAAAATAATGAATCAATATCCAAATATACTATGGCTAAATACGAGTTTTAATTTTGCCGAATTCGATCGACAGCTCATCGATCGAATATCTTCAAAATCATCTTTAGGCGTTTGGCAATATCGACAAAATCCCGATGAAGGCTGTTCTCTCGACATCGCCGTTAGACTTTTACATCACTATCTCGCATTATGCCCTCGTCCAATTCATTTAATCGGTCATAGTACTGCCGGTTTAGTCGGTTTATTATACGCCCGAAAATATCCCCAATCTGTTAAATCGTTAACGCTTTTATCTGTTGGCGTTCATCCAGCAGTTGATTGGCAAGCCCATTACTACGTTCAGCGGCAACTGTTATCCTGCGATCGCAAAATTGTGCTGCATCAAATGGTTCACAACTTATTTGGAAATCAACCTAAAGAAAAATGTTATAAACTCGTCGAAATGCTCGAAGAAGACTTGGAATTTTCTCCTTCCCCTCATTCTTTATATCAAAGATTTTCGATCGCTCCCCAAACCGTTCCCGTTCCCTTACTCGTATGCGGCGTACAAAATGATGTTGTCATCGATCGAAACCAACTTCACGGCTGGTCGAAATACTTGAAAGGGGGCGATCGTCTGTGGGTTGGCGATGATGGTCGTCATTTCTTTCACCACTTTTATCCGGATAAAGTAGAATCTCAAATCACTCAGTTTTGGGAATCATTGCCCGACAAAGCCAATTTTGAAATCTTAGTTTAGAATCTCACCAACGAGAATAAGCCTTTATCATTTCATCCAATCGCCATGCAACTCCTAACCCCACCCTCGAACTTTTATAAACCCTCCTTGCAGTACTTCAAACGTCGAGATACGATTCCTCTGAACAGTAGAGGACTTTGGCAAATCGAACGAGGTGCGATCCGAACGTTAACCTGGAACGAACAAGGCAAAATTATCACCCTGGGAATCTGGGGAAAAGGCGATCTTGTCGGTCAGCCACTCTCGGAAATTGCCCCCTACGAAGTTGAATGCTTGAGTTCTGTTTCCGCAATCTTAATTCCGTGCGATCGTTGGTATTTACTGGTTGATTCTCTTCTCGAACACGCTCGTCAAGCGGGCGTTTTTACCAC
Source organism: Zarconia navalis LEGE 11467 (assembly GCF_015207075.1). Lineage (GTDB taxonomy): Bacteria > Cyanobacteriota > Cyanobacteriia > Cyanobacteriales > Geitlerinemataceae > Zarconia > Zarconia navalis. Next base: position 4,447 of record NZ_JADEXN010000256.1, on the reverse strand, counting down.
GATTCTTCGTTGCGAACCCGTTCGCGATCGCGTGCGGTATTTTCTCCATTGGCTAGCCCAGAAATTCGGACATCGAGTCACTTACGGAAAACTAATTGCCGTTCGTCTTTCTCACCAATGCATTGCCGAAGTGCTTGGAACCTCTCGCGTCACCGTCACCCGCATCCTCAAACAGCTAGAAGCCGAAGGAACCATCGTGCGGGATCGGCGCGATTTAATTTGGCGAGAAGAGGAACCTATCCCGAAACCCCCACTGGAAGGGAACTGGGGTTGACGGAAGATTGAGTCGTGCCGTTTCGTTTCAATTTTGGTATCGAGACGCGCTATCCCAAAATCTTCGGCTTAACTGGAGTTGAGAAAACACGATCCCTGAAGCCGAATCATAACTCAAGTTGCTCAACTCTTGGGCAACTTTCGAGAATCGATCGAACGGATAGACGCTCAGTTCAAAAACTTACAGACTCAAGTCAATTATTCTACAATTTACCTCAAATCAGAAGCCCCTATCGCCTCTATTCCGGAACTCGATTGCCCATTAAATTTACAAATTAAAGAAACTTGGGAAAGTTCCACCTATGCTGCCAAAAATATGATGTTTAGATTGCTAAAAACAGGCATTTAGTTGCTAAGTTTTAGTCCTTACTTTTTCCTTATTGCTGTCGGGTTTGACGGCTGCAAGCGATTTCAGAATTCGAGAGGATGAGGTTAAATTGGTCACAGAGATAAAGGGTCAAAGCTGACGGTCAAGAGCTAATATCTAAATGCTTACAATTTCGATCGTAAATTTCAGCCCGAACCAGACTTTCTACAATTACCCTGCCTACAGTTGGCTAGACTTCATGAGATTGAGAACCCCTATCTTACTCATTACTTATTACTCATGACTCATGACTTAATTTCCCCTTATACTGGAAAAAGTCCTTGCCAAGTCGCCCTGCCCAATGCCTCTCTCCGACCGGTTTACAGAAGCGCTAACCTATGCAACTCAACTCCATGCCGAGCAAATTCGCAAAGGTTCGGGAGTTCCCTATGTGGCGCATTTGTTGGGAGTCAGCAGTACGGCGTTAGAATATGGTGCAGATGAAGACGAGGCGATCGCGGCCTTGCTGCACGATGCGATCGAAGACCAAGGAGGAATCGAGACGCGGGACGAAATTCGCCGCCGATTCGGCGATCGAGTCACAGAAATTGTCGAGGGATGTACCGATGCCTACACGGAACCCAAACCCCCGTGGCGACCGCGAAAAGAAGCTTATATCGCTCGAATTCCCACCGCGTCTAAATCCGTGCGATTGGTCGTCGCGGCTGATAAACTGTACAATGCCCGCTCGATTTTAAAAGACTATCGAGTCTTGGGCGAATCCCTCTGGGAGCAGTTTACCGGGCGTAAAGAAGGAAGTCTCTGGTATTACCGAACTGTTGTTGAGACCCTGCGAACCGTTGAATCTCACCCCCTGGTAGACGAACTCGATCGCGTGGTGTCCCAAATCGAAGGATTGGCAAGCGATCGATCTGCTTCCCCCAACCCAAAATCCGATCGCGATCGCGTCTGAAATCGGTAAAGTTTCTAAATTTTTTCTGTAAATCGGCGCCGCCGGGGCGATCGAGTTTTTTCCATGGGTAATTACCCTACATATAGGATCGCTTAGACTTTTTTTGTAGTCTTAAACACTACCCATAGAGCTTAACCTTGTCGTAAACTGGTCTGAGTCAGAATCTATATCATCCACAGAATCGCCGAATATGTCACCGACCCTATCGATCGCCGCTACTTCTCCAACTCAGACGAAAATTCAGGTGATTCGTCGGGATGGTTCCCCCACCCCGCTGGATATATCTCGAATTCGTGCTGTGGTCGAATGGGCCTGTGCGGGAAAAGAAGCCAACCCTATCACCCTAGAAGCCGGACTGACCACTCGCTTGCGCCATGGCGTTACCACGCGGGATATTCAGGATAATCTGATAAACTGCGCCTTGGAAATGTGCAGCCCCACAGAACCCGACTGGCGCTACGTGGCGGGACGGCTGCATATCTGGAACTTGTGGAAAGATACCCAGGTTGCGCGGGGAAAACGGGATGCGAGTACTCCCGGAACGCATTTATATCAAGATTACGCCCAAGAAGCAATCGCCAAAGTTCGATCGGGCCACTACAACGATCGCCTCCTCACCTATACCGTCGAAGAACTTGAAGAAGCCGGTTCCTGGATCGATCCCAACTGGGATATCGACTACGACTATGCCGGGGCGGTATTACTCACCAAACGTTACCTGTTGCCCAACGAACTCCCCCAGGAAGCCTTACTCACCTGTGCGTTGCTGCTGGCATCCGTTGAAACCCCCCAAGACCGCCTGATTTGGGCGCGTCAGTTCTACGAAGCGATCGCCCGCCGCAAAATCTCTCTCGCCACGCCGATTCTGGCCAATCTGAGGGTTCCCAAGGGTTCGCTGTCGTCCTGTTTTATTGCAGCCATGGACGATAACTTAGAAAGTATTTTTGAAACCATTACCGATACGGCCCGAATTTCCAAAAACGGTGGCGGCGTTGGGGTGAACGTCAGCCGGATTCGCGCCACCGGAAGCTGGGTGATGGAAAAAGCGAACGCCTCGGGCGGGGTGATTCCCTGGATTAAGCTGCTCAACGATACGGCAATCGCCGTGAACCAGGGGGGCCGCCGCGCCGGGGCCGTCACCGTCAGTTTGGATATCTGGCATCTGGACGTACCGGAATTTTTGGAATGCCAAACGGAAAATGGCGACAGGCGGCGCAAGGCTTACGATATTTTCCCCCAGTTGGTGATTAGCGATGAATTTATGCGGCGAGTGGTGGCAGCACAGGAGTGGACGCTCGTCGATCCTTACGAAGTGCGGGTGAAATTTGGCGTAGAGTTATCGGCACTTTGGGGAGAAAAGTTCGAGGAACTCTACCAAAAGATTGAGAGAAGTTTGGGGCAAGAAATTACCTTATATAAGAAAATTAGCGCCCGCGAACTGTTTAAAGAAATCATGCGATCGCAGGTGGAAACGGGGATGCCTTACCTGTGGTTTAAGGATACTTCCAATCGTGCTAATCCCAACCAACACGAAGGTTACATTCCTGGTGGGAATTTATGTCAGGAGAGCTGGTCGAATGTGACCCCCCACAAATTCGCCCATACTTGCAATTTAGATTCCCTGAATTTAGCGAATTTAGAAGTCTCGGAATTGCCGCAAATTTGCGACACTGCGGTGCGAATTTTGGACAATACCATCGAACTTACCTCGCCTCCTTTTGAAGCCAGCGCCGCCCATAACGAGCGCTATCGGACGATTGGTGTTGGGGCGATGGGACTGGCAGATTGGTTGGCAAAACATCGCATCTCCTACAGCAATTTAGAGGCGATCGATAATTTGTTTGAAGACATTGGCTACCATTGCACTCGTGCCTCCATGGAACTATCAAAAGAACGCGGTGCGTATCCGGCTTTTGCGGGTAGTGAATGGAGTAAAGGTCATTTAATTGGAGCAAAACCGGTTGAGTGGTTTTCGGACAATGCCAATGAAAAAGAGCGCTGGCAAACCTTGAGCGAAGATATCCAAAAACACGGCATCAGAAATTCTCATATTACGGCGATCGCACCCAATACTTCTTCGTCTTTGGTGCAAGGATGTACCGCTAGTATTTTGCCCGTTTACAGCCGCTTTTTCTACGATAAATGGGCAAAAGGAACCGTCCCCATCGCCCCGCCATTTATTCGCGATAGCTTCTGGTTCTATCCCGAAAATAAAACCATCGACCAAAAAATTGTCATTAAAGCCGTTGCCAAAATGCAACAGTGGATCGATACGGGAATTTCCATGGAGATTCTGTTTAATCTCAATCAAGGAGTGTATTTTCCAGAAAACCCCGATCGGGCAATTAAGGCAAAAGATATTTTCGAGACTTTAGTGTTGGCATGGCAAGAAGGATGTAAGGCAATTTATTACGTGCGAACCGTCCAAAAAGATGACTTTAAAGAGTCTGGAGATGGTTGTGTTGCCTGTGCTAATTAAAAACCCATAAGAATGCGGTAGTGGTGTGGCATGGTTAAAGCTGTTGGACGTAATCGCACAGCAAGTCAGGTAATTTGGCATTTCACCACTGAGGATGCATGAAAAAAATTAAAGCATCTTTATCCTATTTTTGAAGAAATTGAGTCTTCCAGCTCTATTGGATCGTTTTAACCATGCCACGCCACTACCCTTGAATTATCCCTTAACGATCGGGCCGAAATCTGCCAGAACTCGCGCGTGGTTGCGCAGCAATCCTAATAGGTTTAAGCGATTTTGTTTGATATCCGGATTAGAATCCATCACCAAAACGCTATCATCTCCATCGAAAAATCGACTGACGGTGGGAGAAATTTCTGCTAAAGCATCCACCAATTGTTGGTAATTTCGATTCTTTTTAGCTGCTTCCGTACGGGGA
>NZ_JADEXN010000255.1 GCF_015207075.1 Zarconia navalis LEGE 11467 | reverse complement strand
GACCCGACGATCGAGATGAAGCGTCCCCAGACTGCTAGGGGGCGATTGCGATATCGATCGCTGACTTGTTGCGGATCGTAGCGCAGAGCTGGAACGGAAGAGATCGGTTCTAGCTCGACCGGGTCGGCGACCGGTGCCATCGGTTGAGGTCGAACGGTAACCGTGGCTGAGTTAGCAGGTGTAGTTCTAAGACCCGAATCTACGCCACGAGAAAGAGGCGTTCCCGTCTGGACATCCATGAATTTGCCATTGCTGAGAGCTTACTTAAAACATTGTAACAATTTGTTGCCTCAGACCGGAACGTAAGTTAACGTTTTATGCGCTACAGGACGGGAAAACCCTAAAACGATGCTGCGACTTTAGTCGATTCCAACATCGCGTTGAGGGGATTTCCGAACAGAAGAGGGCGATCGTCGTTTGCCATCACCGTCGTCCCGCCAATATCCACCGCACAGACCGACCACTCTCGAGATCCCAAACCGCCCAATCGGAATAAGACTCGATCGCTGCTTGCTTGACTCCAACCCAACAACACCGCACAGCCACCATCGAGTCGGTTGGGTGCTAGGGTGGTGCTTCGTTTGCGCTTACCATCCCAAATCACCGCATAATCCGTTGCTTCGGAGGAACAAAACAATCCTTCAAACTGACGGGCGAGAAGACGATCGCCACCCCTAGACCAGGAAAGGGGAATAGATACGGAAATCGTGCCTCGCATTTGAGTCGGATCGATCGCCGCTCGAGCGCTGGTGGCAATGGGAGAGGTGGGGACGACGCGCTGTATTTCTCCAGTACGGCGGTTTTCCACAAATAGACGACTTCTGAGGCTGCTGCGGTGAAGTTTGGGATCTACTTGCATCTCCACTTGAGAGTAGGCCCCATAGGCTCCATCCGGTGAAATCAAATGACCCGTTCGATAATATTTGACACCAAAGCCGCGGGTCGAACTCACTTGAGCGTGGGTGGTCATTGCCCAGTTCCAGGGAAGGGGGTGAGGACTACCAATAGGATCGTTTGAGTTTTGTCGTTGATTCATGGGTTAGGCTAAATTGGGTTAGGCTGAGTAGCTGAGTATTTGTAACGGGCATCATATCGCGCGCCCGTTCGATTCTAGATTTTTTCGAGAGAGCGACATCGATAACTCCATTGATGCCAACACTCAATAATACCGGGCTGGATATTTACCCCACCCGCAGACACCCTTCAAAACTTTCCCTGCCTCGATCGCCCCAGGCGTGATGTAACGAACCCCGAAACCCGGCCAGAGACCAATCCAATACAACCCAGTGGAGTAGAAGAGTTGGGTCTGGCTCCCATAAAAATTTTCACGCCATCAAACGGCGATTTGAAGGAAAATACTGAATGAATGAGGTCGTCTTTAAAGTAATGACCGCGATAGTACTGATGTTTTACCATCGATTCGGGGGAATTTCAATAATATCTAAACAAAGCTCAATGAAGGGTTGATAAAGCTTTGATAAAGTTTGGCAAGGGTGAGAAGGTTCAAAAGTCGCCAATGGATAGTAAAGTAGAGTTTCACTGGGTTATGCCACTAGAGTGCATCTCTAATTCTCAAGTCAAGCAACGATGAAAATTATATTCTTCGGCACGCCTCAATTTGCCGTCCCCACTCTAGAACATCTCCTTGCTGCGGATGGCTTTGAGGTGATGGCGGTGGTAACGCAACCCGATAAACGGCGATCGCGAGGCAAAAAACTCTTGCCCTCTCCGGTGAAGATTGTAGCTGAAGCTAACGACCTACCGGTTTGGCAGCCGAGTCGTATCAAAAAAGATGCCCCCACCCTGGCAAACCTGCGAGAAGCTAGTGCGGATGCCTTCGTGGTAGTAGCTTACGGACAGATTCTGTCTCAGGAGATCCTCGATATGCCCAAACTCGGCTGCATCAACGGTCACGGTTCGATTCTGCCGAGATATCGTGGGGCAGCCCCCATCCAATGGTGTTTGTGCAACGGCGAAACGGTCACGGGGATGACGACGATGCTGATGGATGCGGGGATGGATACCGGGGCGATGTTGCTTAAGTCGGAAGTGTCGATCGGTTTGCTAGAAAACGCGGATGAGTTGGCGGTGAAATTGGCAAATTTGGGGGCAGATTTGATGGTGGATACCCTCCTCAAACTCGAGGGTCAACTGATTCGACCCATTCCGCAAGATGATACATTAGCGACCTACGCCCCACTAATTAAAAAAGAAGACTACCCAATCGATTGGTCGAAACCGGCTATCGAACTGCACGATCGCATTCGCGGGTTCTATCCCAATTGCACGACCCAATTTCGCGGGCAAGCTTTGAAAATTCAAGCTACCGCACCCCTCGGGGAAGAATATTGGTCTCAACTTCCAGTCGATTTTGCGATGTTGCAACCGAGTTTAGATGCGATCGCTCCCCAATCCGATCGTCCTGGAGAGGTGGTGGGACTGGCGAAAAAACTCGGCCCGATCGTTCAGACGGGGGATGGGTTATTGTTGTTGCGGCAGGTTCAGTTAGCTGGAAAAAAAGCGCGATCGGGATGGGATTTTGCCAATGGGACTCGGTTGGAAGTAGGGGAAGTTTTGGGGTAAGGGAATCTTAGACTGGATTGGCTTGTGTCAAATCTGCGAAGCTTACAACCTCCTGTCTGTTCTGGGCAACCCGTGCCTACCTCGTTTATATCGATAACGGGGTAGGCACGGGGGCACTACCCCTACTGGCGGGGCCTATATTTGGTGAAAACCGCGATCGATTAGCCATGGATTATCAAAAGTTTGTTCGGCATCTTCCCGATCTCTACGACAATTGGGGCGAGGAATCCATTTCTCCCAAATCCGATCGATTCCAACCGATTTTAAAGCAAGTTCGAGGGATGACGACCACTAACGTTCTTCAATTGCTCAATTGGGGAGTAGAGTGCATGGAAGCGGGAGAAGTGTACTGTGAAATTGGCTGTTTTCAGGGGGCGACTCTGATTGGCGCACTCCTCGATCGAACCGAAACCGTTGCCTATGCCGTGGATAACTTCTCCGAGTTCGATCTTGATGGCAAAAATTTAGCTCAATTGGTGGAGAATCTGACAAAATTTGAGTTGGAAGAAAACGTTATTTTCTGCAACCAAGACTTTGAAGACTTTTTTGGCGAGTTAAGGGATTTAAAGTTTGCCGATAAAATTGGGGTGTATTTTTACGACGGGGCCCACGATTATCGCTCTCAACTATTAGGGCTGCTATTTGCTGTTCCCTTTTTAGCCGATCGGGCTTTAATAATCGTTGATGATAGCAATAATGGTGAAGTTCAGCAAGCCAACTGGGATTTTATTGCCGCCAATCCTCAGTGTAAAATGCTTCTAGACTTACCCACATCTAAAAATGGCGATCGAACCTTTTGGAACGGTCTGCAAGTGTTGAGTTGGGATATCGATCGAAGTGAAAATTATACGATTGATGAGCTTAAAAAATACAGAAATGAGTTAATTATCGATGGCATTTATAATTTGCATTTTAGCAACTTAGAAGAAAAATAGGGTCAACGGCCGTTGACCCCTACAGTCCTGACGTTCTCCAATCAAATTTCCTAAGTTTTCTGCACTTTATATCTTGCAAGTCAGCCATTTGTTCGTGATTTTCCCTAAATTATAGAATCATTTTTAAATTTTACGATCGCATATCCTATCTGGATTTCACCGCAATGACATTCAAACTAATTAACGTCTCCATCAACTCCATATCGCTACAATCCTCAAACATCCCAAATTTAGAAACTTTCTCATATTCTTCAAATCCCACTTCTTCTAAATACATCGCCAAAATTTCAAAGTCAAAACCCACTTTGTGAACGTCATATTCATCGCTGTGCGCGCCGAACATAATTCGCATCAAATAATGGCGTTCCATCGGCGTTAAATTGGGATTCAAATACAGCCAGCACAGGGTTTGTAAATCGGGAACGCTGATGTATAGTTTCCCACCGGGTTTCAGGACTCGATGCCACTCCCTGAGCGTTACAATTAGCTCGTTATTGAGAGAGTGGTGAAAGTGTTCTAAAACGTGGCTGGCATAAATCGCTTCAACTGAATTCTCTTCAAATTGCTCTAAATTCGTAGCATTGCCGATAAAATCGACTTCTTCGCGCTCTTCAATATCTAATATTTTCCAGTCTGGATGAGGTTGGGTTCCTCCAATGTGGAGTTGAATCGATTTCATTTTTAATTTTTCCTAATATTATGAATGTTGGCGAATATAGATATTCCAAATATCGAGATAGGCTTGCTCTAAATTGCAAGTAAATCTTTGCGCATTCCACAGCGGGGCCGTTTTTTTTGACTGGCGTAATTTCCAGGCAATTTGTTGGCGCAACTGGGAATTTGTTCCCAATTGAATCCCCCATTCTACATAGGCTTCATCCGTCCAGGCAATACCTTCTTCAATCCCGGCGTTCGTCAGTAAAGTATACCCTTGTCGGCTGGCAAATTGTTCCCCCACCCGCGTCACCACCGGAACTTCCATCCATAGGGTTTCTAGGGTTGTCGTCGTTCCGTTATAGGGATAGGTATCGAGAACCACATCGGCAATGCCGATATTGGCGCGGTGAATGGCTTCTGAAGGTGCAGCCGGCAGGAATCGCAAGCGATCGCATTTTACCCCTTCTTCCGCTGCCATTTGCTCGAAGAAACGGCGTACGGATTCGATATCGGTATTTAAGCCTTTTATGAGTAAATAACTGTTGGGAACGGCTTGTAAAATCTTCATTTGCGATCGCACGTTCTCGGGATGGCGTTTTGCTCCCGTTTGCGAGCTAAAATAGACGATTGCATCGCTGGGTATTTCTAATTTTTCTCGCCGTAAAGTGGGTACGCCAACCTCAAATCCATCGACGGCAAGATAGGTTTGCGGCAGTCGCAAAATCTTTTCGCGGTAGTACGTTTGTGCGGAGTCGGGTAATACGTAAGAGTCGGCGATAAAATAGTCGATGGTGGGGATTTCCGAGGCATCAAACCCCAGCCAAGTCACTTGAACGGGAGCGGGTTTTATAGCCAAAACTGCACATCCCGTCTTAGAAGTCAAGCTATCTAAATCCACTAAAATATCGATTTTGTCTCGCTCGATTTGAGTCGCGATTTCTGGGATTGGTGTATCTTGGGAGAAATTGCGGAAAATCGATAGCTGACTGGCAATTTCCTGCTGGATAAAATCTCCTGTATCTGTGAGAGAATACCCATAGGTTTGAAAGCGATCGCGATCGTGATGGCGAAACAGCCATCGAGAAATGGAACCGACGGAATGGCGAGTTAAACAGCCGGAAAGATAACCGATTTTGAGAGGTCTATCGCTTTTCAGTCTCGACGGCTCAAATGTTGTAAAATCGAATGAAGTCAAGCTGAAGTGTTGTTTGATTTGCGATTGCCAAACGCGAGCAATTTTTTGCCGAAATTGATTGGCTTCTTGAGGACGATCGTCTAAATACCCGAAGAACGAAACGATCGAAATCAGATTTAGGAGATGATTTTCGTCAACGGCGATTTTTTGATTTTCAATTGCATCAATCAACTCTAGTAGGAGAGACTGATACGTTTCATGGCTGGTATAAGCTTTGTCGAAATCTCCTCCTGACTTCAGTAATGCTCGAATTTTCAAGTAATATCCGGCAATTCGATCGAGTAGCGTATCGGCTTGGCTTAAGAGTTTCGCCGTCAGTTCCAGGCTGCGATCGTATTGGTTTTCATCTTGATAGAGATTGATTAAATTAACCAGAATCGGGATATTTTCCGGTTGAAGTTGATGGCAAAGATCGAGATATGGGATGAGTCGCGATTTGGGAAAACTGCTATCTTTGGCTAAACTTGCCGTTTTATTCACGATCGCATTTTCCAAGTCTCGATCGCCTTTTAGTCGCGCCACACAAGCTTGAGTAAATTGCGCCGTCACCGGCAGTATCGCCGCAACATCGAGTAAGGTTTGCACCGTTTGCCGACATAATTCGCGATTCGGGGTGGCAGTATTCTCGAGTAATGCGATCGCCTCCAAGACAATCTCTTCAAAATCTTCGAGGATATCCAACCTGACAAACTGCTGCATCAGTTGCAAGGTATTGTCCAAATCTGCCGGTGCAATTTCCCGGATATGCTGGCGAATCACCCACGCGAGGCGATCGTTTTCCTCGTTTTTTTGCTCGTTTTTTTGCTCATTTTGAAATGTTTCTTGGCGTTCGGCTTCCCGTTGCAATACCCGAAGTAATTCTGCCGTCCACTCATCTGCGGCTTCCGGTTCCGCTTCTAGCATCACCGACAGCCAAGTGGCTTGCGCGTCCTCTTCTTCTCCCAGAAGCAACAGCATCAATCCCAAATTCCAGTAGTGCGATCGAACTTCGGGTTCTAACTCGATGGCGAGTTCGTATAAATTTGCCGCGGATTGGTAGTCTCCGCAATCCCAATTGGATTTTGCTTGATGCTGCCAGTCTGTTTGGGCCATTAAATTATATATATCTAAAAACTGCGCTCCTTTTTTCTACTAAAAAAGGAGCGCAGCACTATCCAGTTCAGTTTAAAAGCTTACCTGACAAACTTGATTGAAGTTTACTTTAACTTAGTGAACTTACAAAGCTCAAATCAACGTCAAGCAAAGCTTTTAGAGTTTCTCACCGCCGGCACAAGTACCACCATCTTCATCAGCAGTGGGAGTGGGAGCACTTTTACCGGCAGTTTCAGCTTCACACAAGACAGTACCCGTTGCACCAGTGTCTAGAATCTTCACTTGACCAGCGTAGCCTTTGAGTGCTTCATCACGAGGGATAGCTGTTGTGGTTGCAACTGTTCCATCTGCTGTTGGGATATCCATCGTATAGTTGTTCGTTTCAGTCGGCAAACCTACTCCGAGCTTTTCAAAATCATTGGTAAATTCGGTGTTCTCCAGTCGGTAGGCTTGGTGGGCGCGGTTGACGGCACCGACGAAGCTTTTACCTTCCGACTGTTTGGCTTTAGCCGCTTGGCTGAGGAAGGAGGGAAGGGCGATGGCGGCCAGAATCCCGATAATGATGATCACAACCAGCAGTTCGATGAGGGTAAAACCGCCTTCTTTGCGCTTCTGATTGAGGTGTTGCAGAAACTTGGTTTTAAATTCTGTCTTCATGCTCGTACCTTCTCCTAAAAAGTTGGGGATGCTTGGGTTTTTTATCTCCTTATCTCTAACTTACCCATCCTCACCCCAGTTCATATCACCCCCCTGAAAAAATTTTTTTTGGGGATGGGGCAATCGCTATTGGAAAGAAACGTTTGGCTTGGGGGCACTTGCTTCGAGTCGTCTCAACTTCAGCAATTTCGTCGGGTGTCAAGCACGAACCCACCCCTAACC